>JALWSJ010000175.1 GCA_026993705.1 Flavobacteriales bacterium | reverse complement strand
ATCCCTTTAATATTATGAGAACCAATTCTATCAGCTCCACCTAACTCACCAAAAAAACTAGCAGCTCCCAAACCAAATGAAAACTCATTGCGAAGGAATTTCCAACTTTGAGCTGAACCTGTTAGGGAGGAAAAAGTAAGAACTGTAATAAATATATTAATAATTTTTTTCATTGTACGGGGTTCTTTTTTAGAACATTGAGCAAAAGTAATTTTTTTTTACAAAACACAATAGTGTTTTCTATTAATTTTCATCAACATCTATCTGTTTATGTTATAATTCTGTTAATTTTAATTTCTTTACACTACTTTGTTTACTTTGCCCTCCTTAAGCCCATCCTATTTCAAAATCAATTGCAGATTTAAGGGAATAAAAACAAACTTTGTAACTAAAATTACCCCCATAAAAATTAAATAATTTTACTTTTGTTTTTGAAACACCTTTTAATACCATTTAAAACTAAAATCGAACATGAAATACAATTTAAGCGAGATAACAGCAATCATTAGGGACAGAAGAACGATATATCCGGAAATGTATTCCAAACGAAAAATCCACAAAGAAATAATTGAGGATTTACTCAACAACGCGATTTGGGCACCCTCACACGGACTTACACAACCATGGCGTTTTCATGTTTTTACCGATAATGGATTAGAAAAACTAAGTCAATTTCAAAGCCAGCTATACAAGCAACTGTTCCAAGGAGAGCAATTCAACGAGATGAAATACAATAAGCTAAAAAACAGGCCTCTATTAGCCTCCGCCGTAATTGCCGTAAGTATGCACAGAGATCCAAAGAAAAAGATTGAGGAAATCGAAGAAATCGAAGCCGTAGCCTGTGCCATACAAAACATGCACCTAACAGCGACAGCTTATGGAATCGGAGCTTTTTGGGCAAGCCCTAAACTTATTTACAGACCCGAAATGAATGAATTTTTAGGCATTGATGAAGAAGACAAATGTCTTGCTCTTTTTTATTTAGGATACCCTAACCTTGAAGAATGGCCTAAAGCCCACAGAAAACCTATCGAGTACGTTACTCAATGGATTAATTAACTCCAAAACATACCTTTATGGACGATATGAGCGAAGGACTATTGAGGGTTACAAACCACCAAAATCATCCTACCAATCCTTATTACAAAGTTTTCTTCTTCTATACTCAAAATGAGGCTAACTTCTTTGAAAATCTACTCAAAGAGAACAAACTACCCTACGAAAAAGATACAGAAAAGACGAGAGGAAAAACTATGTTTTTATTCGCTATAAGAAAAACCGATTTAAAAACAGCAGACCGACTCAATTATTTAACCATCGGACATTTTCGAAAACCTATTTTTGAAAACAAATTTCTACGTTACGGAGTCGTTATTTTGGGATTCTTTCTTATCTTATTAGGAATCGTAGGGTATCTATTTAGCGGAGTTGAATAAACCTCTTTCTAATATTTAAATGGTATTATTTAGTTGAATGATTTGGGCGTCCCCCTTACAGCATAAAAAAGTAGTCCCATTCGCTCTCTCTCACTACTTTTCAACACCGTAAGGGTCGGGCTATCACTACTCTCTTTTTTTTGCTAGCAAACAGCAAGCAAGCAAAAAGAGCTCAAACAAGCCGTTCTATCCCTAACGCCAGACTGTCTAAAAACCCTAAGAAACTTGAAAACAAGAATTATAACACGTTGATAATCAGATGTAAACTTTACTGTAAATTAGGTTTTTAGACAGTCTGACGCAGGACAGATCAGTGCAAAGAAAACGGATTTTAGTTCTCTTAGGCAATGATTGAAAACAAAAAAATAGACAAAACATAACTATCTACATAAAATCCAAAAAAAAATGAACATCGAAGAATTACGAAATTACTGTCTATCCTTTGCTGAAACCACCGAGGGATTTCCATTCGACGAAAAGGCGTTAGTCTTTAAAGTCTTTAACAAAATGTTTCTTCTAACCAACATTGATGATTTTAACAGCATAAATATTAAATGCGACCCCGAATTTGCACTAGAGCGTAGAGAAACATACCCTGAAGTAACCCCCGGTTACCACATGAACAAAAAACATTGGAATACCGTTAACATAAATCAAAGCATAGGAGATGAAACACTAAAAAAATGGATAAAAGAATCATACAATTTAGTAGTTAAAGCCTTACCTAAAAAAACGCAACAAAAAGTAACGCCCCGGAATTGTGGATAACAAATACACACGCTAATATTTATCTAATTTGTTGGTGCAATCCTTTTTTTAACGGATATTTGCAAAGTAAAACAAGAGATTGGGGCGAAAGAGAATAAACAATTGCAATAACAAGGAATTATGAAAAAAATAAAATTAGCCATTAATGGTTTTGGAAGAATAGGAAGAGTATTGACAAGAGCCATTCAAAATCATCCTAACATTGAGTTAGTAGCCGTAAATGATTTAGCTGACGCAAAAATGTTAGCTCATTTATTAAAATACGATTCTGTTCACCGAAAATTCCCATTGGAAGTCAACTCAACAGAAGACGGAATCGTAATAGGAAAAAACCTTGTGAAAATTTACAATAAAAGAAATCCCGAAGAGCTACCATGGGGAGAATTAGACATTGATGTAGTTGTAGAAAGCACAGGAATATTCAGAACACGTGAAACCGCAAGTAAACATCTTACGGCAGGAGCAAAAAAAGTCATTATCTCCGCACCCGCAAAAGGAGGAGAAGTAAAATCCGTAGTAGTAGGAATTAACGATGAGGTTTTGGACAAAGAAAATGATACAGTACTTAGTAATGCTTCTTGTACTACAAACTGTGCTGCTCCAATGGTTAAAATCATTGATGATTCTTATGGTATAGAAAGTAGTTTTTTAACAACTATACACTCTTATACCGGCGACCAACGCCTATTAGACGCTCCTCACAAAGATTATCGCCGAGCAAGAGCAGCTGCGGAATCAATCATACCAACAACTACGGGGGCAGCAATTGCAGTAACAGAAATTCTACCACATCTAAACGGAAAAATACAAGGTTCAGCAGTTCGCGTCCCTACACCTGATGGTTCTTTGACTGATATTACTTTTCTAGTCAAAAAAGAAACAACAAAAGAAGAAATCAACAAAAAATTCAAAGACGCATCTGAAACCTATCTAAAAGGAATTTTGGAATATACAGAAGACCCTTTAGTTTCAGTCGATATTGTCGGGAACACACATTCTTGTATTATCGATGCTCAATTAACCGAGGTAAACGGTAAATTGGTTAAAGTTGTTGGATGGTACGACAATGAAACCGGCTACTCTAATCGTTTAGCTGATTTAATAGATTTGCTCTTTTAAAAAAAACAGTGCTAGAAAAAAAAGAGGTAATCGATTACCTCTTTTTTTTCTTTTTATACCTTTTTCGTCTTTCTTCTCTAAGCACCTGCATCTCTTGCATTCCTTTATACAAAGAAACTTCCACTTGTTTTCTTATTAGTTTGATTACGTCTTCTGAAGCTACACCTCCATATTGAGCCGTTAAAATAGGAACTCCAAAATGGTAATAAATATGTTTTCTTCTAGGAAGAAGTGTTCCTCCCCAACCGGATACAAGAGGAGGGATATTCTCTCCGCCTTTTAAGTATTTATCAGCAATCCCCGTATCTTTAAGCCATTGACCAATAAACGAACGCATAATATCATCTTTATCCAATAGGATATCATATAGCTCATCTCCCCCTAGTCCCGCAATGGGAATAATAGGATATTTGTTTTCAATAGCCAACTTCACAAAACCATAGCGTTCTTTCCAAATTAGCTGATATTCTTCCCCTTGTTTTTTGAAAGCTTCATTTGTTCCTCCCGGAAAAACCAAGATATGCTGATGTTGGTTCATTAAATTTCTGCAATTTTCTCTACTGGCAATAACTCCTCCTATATCAGTTATAAGCTTTCTCCAGATAGGAATATGCCGTTGCATTTTATCAACTAGAGGGCGTAAAAATATTCTCTTTTCATTCCATAACTTAGACATGTATAAAGGTCCATCGGTAATCCCCAACAATGTATGATTAGATACATATAGAGCCGGCTGATGCTTATCTAAGTTATCCAATCCCGAATATGTAGGCTTAAAATACCATTCCACAATATTTTGAATGGCTTTTACTACTTTTTTATTGGGAGGTCTTAGATTAGAATTAGGTCGGAGATAGTTTTTCATTTACAAAATAGTTTTCGTAAATATAACCAAAAAGAAAGTCAATTGCAAATGTTGTTTATGTTAATATAGCGTAAATGTAATTTGAATTAAAACACGTTAACTATCAACAGATTAACTCTTATTTCCTTAAAAAAATTAAATCAGCAAAACTTCCCTAATTTGATTATCAATATTGATAAGGGTTCATTCAATCATTCTTGACTTCAACTCAAAAAATAGGTTTCAACCCTCTTTTTTCCATTGGATAAATATTAAAAGTTCCCAAACCTTTAGCCACCAATTCCCCCGTATCCTTTTTTACAATTTTACCCGAAGTTACGATGAGGCTCTTGCCTTCAAATTCTATTTCTCCGGTCGCCACCAAATGATCGTCAAGAAAAATAGGTTTAAAATAGTTGATTTTAAATTCAACGGTTGAAACTAAACTCCCCTTGTCATAGACTTTTGTTAGAGCAGTAGTTCCCAATATAGCATCCATCATTGCCGCCAAACTAGCTCCGTGCCCTACACCTGGAGAACTCAAATGTTTAGGAGCAATTGTCATTTCATAAACAACCTTTCCTGGAGCTTCAATGTTTACTTTTAAGCCAAATTCCTTGTCAAAGACATTATATTTCTCGTAAAGTTCTTGTGGATTCATTGTCATATATTATTATATGCTAACAAAAGTAATAATAAATAGTAGAACTTAGTTCAGATTTTTTAATCTGTTCAAGTTCGGAAGGAGAAGAAACAGCCACAATGACTTGTGCATAAGTACAATCAAAAGATTCCGAATCTTTTATTTCCATACCATATATAAGATGTCCTATTTTCTTAGAATTGTTACTTAGCCAAGTAAACGAAACGTTGCTATGTAATAATTCTTTAGCCACCTTTTTCCCTTTCTTTCCTGCTCCGATAAGTATTAATTCTCTGTCATAAGCATAATCAATAGAAATAAATTGACCGACTTTCAATTCAAAAAAAGAGTTGTCCCGGTAATGAATATGTATCCTTGAAGTCCTTTCGGGATAATCTCTCCACAAATGAACAACATCAGGAGTCGCAATAGGTATTATATTGTTTTTATACATCCTAAACGCAAGTTCATAATCTTCAGGGTATAGCTCTCCGTCGAATGCTCCGATAGCATCAAACGTATCTTTCCCCATCATCCAAGAAGGAGAAGGAATAGGACATTCTTTATAAATTTCTTTAAAATTTTCTCCTTGTTCTGAGATGGAGTTAAGCCACTTTTCATAAGCAGAAAAACCATTTCCGATTTCTGAATTATCGCTTTTAAAATAACGAACTTTTCCAACAGCAACCACATTTAAATTGCCAGAGTTTGTTAGAACCTTTCGGAGTTGATCGAGTTTATGAGCTAACATTAAATCATCAGCATCCATTCGGCTAATAAAATCACCTTTAGCTACTGTATAGCCGGTTTGAAGTGCTTGTATAATACCTTCTCCTTTATTTATTAGGAGTTTTATCCTGTCATCTGTATTAGCGTATTCTTTAACGATAGCAGAACCGTTATCATTAGAATTATCATCAACAGCAATCAATTCCCAATTATCATAACTCTGTTGAAGTATCGAATCTATTGTTTTAGTTAAAAAACAAGATTCATTCTTGAAAGGCATGATAATACTTATCATTCTTGTAACTCTGTTCCGATAACTTGAGAAACCTCCAATGTGTTTTTGTTGTAAACATAAGTTATCAATGAAAGATTATCAATATTATAGGTTGAGTCATTAGTATTATCAGGTAATTGTATTGCAAAGTTGTTATAAATTTTATCACCGCTAACAGGCGAACTTGCAATTGTTGTTCCCCAAGCTCCGTTTATTGTTTTTGTAAAAACGTTATGGTGGTGATAATGTTCTTCAGTACTTCCGTCTGCTAATTTTTGAGCCGCTATCACAACATCTCTCACTACATAAATGACCAAAGCATATTCATCTTGCAGATTAGTCAAAAATTCACTTTCCGTATGAACAAAAAGACCTCTCGTTTGGGGGAAGTAATTATATTGAACTTGTAAATTTGCTTTTGGTGTTTCTGTTAATGCCGAATTTGTTGCACTAGCCCATGTAGTAGATAAATACCAATGCGTACCTCCCAAACCTCCTTGTTTGCGGTTAATCGTACCGGAAGGATTGGCAAAGAAATTAGGGATTTCATTTACGTAAGTATTTCCTTCTTCGGTAGTGAAATCAGTTGTAAATTCGGGAGGAACCAACGACTGAAAAGAATTCCCGATACTCGCGTGTATCGAAGCGACAAAAACTCTGCCGGGGTTATCATTTTCAAGCGTTCTGGCAACCACCGCAGCTGCGGGACAATTTGTACAAGTATGCCCCGTATAATCTTCAATCAGAACATTTTGCAACGTATTGGTATTCGGTGTCCAACTCGGCCAAGTATAATTGGTTGAATCACCACCGGGAAACAAACTCCAATCCAACCCTCCTTTCTTTTCAGGAATAGGGTGTTCAACTTTATCACAAGAATAAAACAGTGAGAAAGAAAATAGTAAAGCACTTAATAAAAAAATATTTTTCATAACCAATAAATTAAAAACTAGACGTAAACGTAAATAAAAGCCCCTTTGAGGCAGGTACAGTCCTACACACCCCCCCTACACAAAACACCCCCGCTCTTTGCCTTCCATATTGAAGAGAAAATCGACTACCGCCATTTACAAAAGCAATATTCGCAAGAGGGTAATGCAATTGAGCATTTACATCAGGATTCCCATAATTATATTGATCTAGCACAGCAAAAGACCAATGCGGACTCACACTATATTCCAACTGAGCAAAAGCCCAGTTACCTCTATCTTGCTTTGTCCAAAGATGTTGCAATTCCATTCGCAATGCTTTTTTCGGTTTAATTTTCCAAGTAATATCCATTACGCCGATATTCGCATAAATCTTCTCATGATGTTGAGCAACCAATATCGCTCTATCCTCAAAAATAAAATTAAAATAACTAAACGAAGCTTTCCACTTTTTATTTAGCTTTCTTTTTAATTCCACATTAAAATCCTGAATCAATATACTGTCCGACATACTAAAAAGTTTCGTTTTATAACTCTTTCGGGTATCATTCATATCGTGTACAAACGTTCGGTTCGGTACATAAGCCGTAGCAAAATTGGCAATAACAGAAGTCCCGTATTTACCTCCCAGTTTAGTTTTTTTAGGAATCTTATAAATAACATCCAACTGAAAAGCTATCTCCCCGTAAGCATTCGTAGCATAAGGATACAAAGTAGAAGCCAGATTATATGTATGCTGCTTTGTTAAAGCAGGAATATAACCAATCATCAAATCCGTAGGTCGAGGCGTATTTACGTTGGTTGAACGCCAAAGCAAATTATCGTTATGCTTAGCACTAAAATCAATCCCCAAACCTTTTTTAGAGTAGCCGAAATTCAGAAGTAACCCTTCTCCGTTTTTATAAATGTAGTTAAAGTTCGTATCCTGCGAGTTAGGGTAAGGATCATTTTCCTTGTAAATATACTCCCCCGAAAACCTGAATTTACCATAGCGCATATTAATTCGACCACCATAAGCTCCCACGTTTTTAGGCAAAATAAAATCTGTCGTTTTATTGTCGTTGTTAAATTTACTCACAAAACTACCCCCAATTGAAACCTGCAACTTAGAGTTCACAAACAAACTATCCAAAAGTTCATTCAAAACAATCTCCCCATCAATTCCTCTTACAACACCATTTCCATTAACCAATCCATCTTTAAAAATAAACCGTTGTTTCCCCACCAACCCTTTCACATACACACCTTTATAAAAATTATATCGCAACAAAACACCATCAAAAGCATTGTCAACCCCTAAATTTCTTGATTCATAAGCCCTCAAAATCATCCCGCTTCCAAACTGCTCATAAAAATTACCAACCGTAACATCCAACCCGTCTTTCTTCCAATTTACGTAGCGGTAGCCTAATCCCGTTCCTTCAAAACTCGTTGGATAACCGGACATTCTATTCAAATATGATTCATATCTTATCCCCGCTCTAAAATTTCCACGACTATAATTGACATTAGTAAAGGAATTTGTCCCCACAATGTACTCCGGCAGCGCAGCATTAATTAGCGAATCCTCCTCATAGTACTGAACCATAGTTTGAATATTACCGCTAATTCTACCCAAATCCAATTCATTCTGATTTTGTGCAAAACTATAATTAACAAGTAAAGAAATAGAAACAGATAACAGTAGTTTCTTAAAATACATAAATAAAGAACTCAAAAGATTAGTAAAATAATTATAATAGTTAGGGCGTTCCCCCTTTCTACAAACACAACATACCGCTGTCGCTAAACGTTGTATTTGCAGAAAGGGGTCGGGCTATCCACTATATCTTTTGGGTTGCATAAGTGCAACAACCCAAAAGGATGCCGTTTCTATCCCTAACGCTAGACAGGTAAGTGCAAAGAAAGCGGAATTTAGTTTGTTTATACAACAAAGCAACTTTTCAGAAACTTATGAAGAATACCACGAAACAGCTCTAATCGGCTTCAACACAAATAACAATCCTAGTGAGCGTATTTTTTAATCTGCTCATAAAGCTCTTCTTCATCTCCTGCAGAATAATTATTATGATTCCAAACAATATTGCCTTTTCCATCAATCAAAAAAGTATGCGGAACATTATTTACATTCATTGCTCGTTTAAGTTCTCCATTAGGATCTAATAAAACTAAATACTCCCAACCTTGACCATTAATATACGGTTCAACTCTTCCTGTAGAACGAGCATTGTCAATAGAAACAGCAATAAGTTTAACTCCTGTTTCCTCCACCCAGTCTTCGTATTCTTCGGCTATCGTATTTAATTCAGCTTTACAAGGCTTGCACCAAGTAGCCCAAAAACTAATAACAATAGGCTTTCCATTATTGTCAATTTTAGAAATATCGACTACCTTACCATCAATTGTTTTCAATTTTATTGAAGGTACTTTTTTGTTTTGAGCGGTTGCTCCCCAACCAATTAAGACGAATGATAAAAGAGTAATAAAAAGTTTCATAAAATTTATTTTTTTGAAAAACAAAGTCAAAAAGTAAGCCAAACTTTCATTCAGCTTACTTCAGGACATTTATTAAATAAGCTCTCTATTCTTTAATGATTTTAGAGAAAACAGCTTCCCCTTCATTCTTAAGTACAACAATGTAAATTCCTTTTTCAAATTCAGAAAAGTCAATTGCTATTTGATTATCTCCAGCAACGGTTTGCACTTGTTGCGATAGAACAACTTGTCCTAATGAATTCATAATACTAAGTTCTTGCGTACCTTGTTTAGCATTAGTAAACGAAATAGTAGCAGAATTAGCAATCGGATTAGGAGAAATAGACATTGCTGTAATACTATTTTCTTCAATAGCTGATGAAGCATCCGTTTTAATAGCAGCATCTTTACTGACAAGGTTACCAAAGTTCCATGGAGATGTATGTGCTAAATCAAACACCACGGTAGTACCCACTTTAATTCTCAAACCATATAGATCTGCCGGGTTAGTTCCGGAATTTATTCCGTCACCATATTGATCTTTTAGTTCAACTTTATAACAAAAATCACCGGATGGTAAACTTACTTGATGAACCTTTGTTGTTAATTTATCTGCATTGGCATCATATGGCCCTCCATGAGCTACAATTTGCCCACTCATTTTTCTGATTTTCCATGAAGTTTCGTTAGGATAATTATCCGTGTAAACCTCAACCGTAATATCATGTGGCACTACCTTAGCCACGTAAGCCTCAACATTTCTTTCATTGTTTGTTGCTCTAGCATCATTTGTTGTGATCACAGCTTTTAAGTTACTGGTACTCGTTACAGGCACAGCCCCTAAATTTACAGTTGCAATATCCCAAGTATTTAAAGAACCTGTCCAATTCACCGTATTAACGGTAGTAGAACCATCTCTTACTTCAATCGTAGCAGAAGTAATTGGTGTATTACCTGAATTTTGTACGTCAACGGAAATGTTAGCGTTAGAACCTTCATTACAAGCCCCAAAAGGACCATTATCTGAAATGATAGCCAAATCCATACCGTTAGCTTTTATCGGACAATCCCCCACCTTAGCATAAGCATTCGCAGCACTAATTTGTTGAACTTCCTCAATTAATCTGTTCGGACAAATTTTATACACAGTAGGCCAATACCCAATCGCATAAGCCTGATCTTGTGAAGCATCGTCAATAATAGGGTAAGTAGTCCCGGCAACCCAATCTCCTTGAGTATTTCCTCCCGTACCATTCAAATCAGCGGCTGTTGTAGTTGCATCACCTTCAATAAAGAACACCATAACATCATCAGTTGTATTTGCTAACACATTTGTCATTCCGGCTGGACCGTGATTTTCAAATAAATTATCTAACTCTCCGGAAGTGTGATACGCCCAACAAGGACTACACCATGTTGCAGAAAAATCTATAAACACTGTGTATCCGCTATCTAGGTATGCGTATAAATGATGTGAGTTTCCGTTTATGTCTGTTAATGTCCAATCCGGTGCAACAGAACCGTCTGCTAATTGAGCTGTTGATTCTTTAACTCCTATCAAAGATAAAGCAATTAGAGCTAATGATTGTAATGTCTTTTTCATAGTTATAAAATTTCATGTACCATTTAATACCCCAAATATAGTTCCTTTTTTATGATACAGCAATTCTTAACTACTTTCATTCTTGGAATCCTAAAAAAAAGATTTTGTTTACCGTTTGATTTGTGCTGTAATTGTTTTTATTATCTTTGGTACAAGATTTAATTTTTACATTATTCAAAGACCTTAACTACTAAATAATCATACAATATTATGAAGAAAATTTACACACTACTATTCGCAATTAGTTTTATTGCATTATCAGGGTTGGCACAAGTTAAAGTGGTAGAACCAACCGATTTTAATACAGACTTAAATGGTGCTGAAGTTGTTGTAAACGGAACACCTAATGATAATGAATTAGATAAAGTGCTATGGCTTATTCGTACAGACAATGTAATGAGAGAACTCAAGTGTAGAAAGACGGAGGTCGATGTATTGACCGGAACTTCTAATGTAACGTGTTGGAAATTATGCCCAACCACTTATGATATGGCAGGAGCGAACCCTGTTGCAGTTGTCTCTATAAACGGAATAGAGATGGTTGAAGATTTACCTGGAGCAGACGGAGACACTATTAAATCTTTCGCTGCTCATTATAAACCTAATGGTACAGACGGTTGTTCTTTATTTAAGTACGAATGGTTTGATTCATCTAATCCAAATCAAGTTGTTTGTTCTGTTATGATTCGTTTTACACATAATGTCAATACAAATTGTACAGCATCAATCGAAAACAACGCCTTTGAAAACTTGAAAATTTTCCCAAATCCCGCAATGGATTATATTACCCTTTCTTTTGAAGGTGCAAAAAACACATCTTCTATGTCCGTTAAAATTATAGACGTACTGGGAAATACAATTTATTCTAAATCTGTATTGAATGAAAATAACACAATCAATACAACTTCTTTTAGAAAAGGTGTTTATTTCATAGCTGTGTATGATGAATCGGGAACGATATTAAAAACTGAGAAGTTAATCATCAGATAATCGAACATTTTTGGTTTATAACCTCTTTCATTTAAAATGATTGAGGTTTTGTTGTTTTTAGACCTTTTCAAAATTATTTTCCATTGCTGGGGCTACGCTCAATGCAATAAACTTTATGGAGAATTTGAAAAATTTATTTTTTTCGAGACTTAGACGTAAAATTTTTGTTGTAACGTGTTACTACAAAAATTTACAACGACAGTATTGGGAAAAGAAAGATTCAAAAATTCTTAAAGTTTGTTGTTTTGAGCATAAGCAAAAGAATTTTTCATCGTCTAAGAAAACTAAATTCCGTTTTCTTTGCACTCACCTGTATTGCGTTAGGGATAGGAGTGGCATCCTTTTGCCCTCCCTCCTTTTGGAGGGCAAAAGATATAGCGGATAGCCCGACTCCAATTAACAAAAACATCGTTTCGCCTGAGCGAAATGTTGTTTTTGTTAATTGGAGGAACGCCCAAATCATAATCTTCCTACTAAAAAAGAGCTACATTCATATGCTTATTCCCTGCATTTTCGTTATATTCGCAAGCATAAAACTATACGCACTATGCCTAAAAAGCAAGATTTAAGATTCAACAAAAACGAAGACGAAATAAAGTTGATGATTTCTGCTCTGAACCGAAAACGTGAACAAATTCACTTGGGGGGCGGGAAGAAAAAGATTGAAAAACATCATTCGAAAGGAAAGATGACCGCTAGAGAACGGATTGATTTCCTATTGGATAAAGGCAGCAAAAGAATCGAGATAGGCGAATTTGCAGGATACGAAATGTACGAAGAGTACGGAGGTTGTCCTTCGGGCGGTGTTGTAGTAGTAATGGGCTATATTAATGGCAGGCAGTGTATTGTAGTCGCAAACGATGCTACCGTAAAAGCCGGTGCTTGGTTTCCTATTACAGGTAAAAAGAACCTGAGAGCACAGGAAATTGCCATGGAAAACAAAATTCCAATTATTTATTTGGTGGATAGTGCGGGAGTGTTTTTGCCGATGCAAGATGAGATTTTTCCGGACAAAGAAAACTTTGGTCGTATCTTCCGAAACAATGCTGTAATGAGCGGTATGGGTATTCCTCAAATTGCAGCGGTAATGGGAAGTTGTGTTGCGGGCGGTGCATATTTACCGATTATGAGCGACGAATCGTTGATTGTTGACAAAACGGGAAGTATCTTCCTCGCCGGTTCTTACTTGGTAAAGGCAGCCATAGGCGAAAACATCGACAATGAAACTCTCGGTGGAGCAACTACACACACCGAAATTAGTGGTGTATGTGATTATAAAAGTCTGGACGACAAGGATTGTTTGACTACCATTCGCGATATTATAGATAAGCTGGGAGAAAAAGAAAAAGCTGGTTTTGACCGCAAAAAACCAAAGAATCCCAAAGAAAAAGAGGAAGAAATTTACGGATTGTTTCCTTCGGATAGAAACACACCTTACCAAACGCTTTCTATTATAGAACGTTTGGTGGACGACTCAAAATTCACGGAATACAAAGCCGGTTACGGCAAAACAATTACTTGTGGTTATGCCCGTATTGACGGTTGGGCGGTTGGAATCGTAGCCAATAATCGCGAAATTATCAAAAGTAAAAAAGGAGAAATTCAATTCGGCGGTGTGATTTATAGCGACAGTGCCGATAAAGCAGCACGCTTTATAATGAATTGTAATCAAAAAAACATTCCTTTGGTCTTCTTACAAGATGTCAGCGGATTTATGGTCGGTTCACGTTCGGAACACGGCGGAATCATTAAAGACGGAGCTAAACTTGTAAGTGCTATGGCAAATTCCGTTGTTCCTAAATTCACCGTTATCTTGGGTAACTCCTATGGAGCAGGAAATTATGCCATGTGCGGAAAAGCCTATGATCCACGTCTTATTGTAGGTTGGCCAACTGCTCAACTTGCCGTTATGGGAGGAGCTCAAGCCGCAAAAGTATTGTTACAGATAGAAGTGGCAAGTCGGAAAGCAAAGGGAGAAGAAATTACCAAAGAAGAAGAAGAAAAACTCTACAACGAGGTAAAATCTAAATACGACAAACAGACCGAACCGCTTTATGCTGCTGCCAGACTTTGGGTAGACAATATCATCGACCCGTTGGATACACGAAAATGGATTTCCATCGGAATTGAAGCCGCCAATCATTCCCCCATAGAAAAACAATACAATGTAGGCGTAATACAGACTTGATGTTATGCAATAAGAATAATGATTAGGGCGTTCCCCTTTTTCACGAAAACAACATACCGCTATCGCTAAACGTTGTTTTCGTAAAAAAGGGTCGGGCTATCACTACTCACTCTTTTGTGTTATTGCATATATGCAACAACACAAAAGGAGTTCAAACACGCCGTTCTATCCCTAACGCGTTTTGAATGAAGTACAAAAAAGTGAATTTTAGTTTCTTGAGAAGATGAAAAAATTCTTTACATAGCCGAGCTATGGAAATAATTTTTGAAGAAATATAAAGGAAATAAAAACACTTTATGGTGCTCATTCTACTTGAGTTAGGGGCACAATCGGAATAATACCTTTTAATTTTGAAACGAGCTGAAAGAAAGTAAATTTTAATTTTCTTACCTTTCTTTATAAAAAATTACAACGAAACAAATGTATGCAATAACCTTGAGCCGTACCAACTATATAGTTCGCCATCTACTAATTTTATGTTGCTCGCGGGTAAGAGTTTTTGTATTTCCGCAATGTGCTTTTCTTTGAAGGGATAAGGTTCACTAGATAAGAAAACAACATCGGGCAAAAGTTTTTTTAGTTCCTCATCTGTCAGTACCGGATATCGACTGGCTCCTATCACGTTTTTATAGCCTAATTCTGTTAGGATAGAGTGTATATAAGTTTGTGCTCCCACCGTCATCCACGGATTTCGCCAAATTAAGTACAGCACTTTTTGTTGCTGAGTTTGAACGTGCAAACGCTTGTATTTCTTCCGCCTTTTTTCTATTTCTTTTACCAATTCTTTAGCCATTTCGCTATATCCGCAAATATTTGCAATGGATTGAATAGAAATTAATGCTTCTTTATAACTATTTATGTCACTTACCCAAACCGGATACTTCTCACTGAGTTTTTCTATATCTTCTTTTGTGTTTTCTTCTTTGTTAGCTATGATTAAATCGGGGTGTAATTCGTTTACTTTTTCATGATTAACGTTTTTTGTTCCGCCTATTCTTGGTTTTGATTTATACCACTGTTGTGGTTTTATACAGAATTTAGTTATACCCACTACTCTTTCTCCTACACCTAAATCATAAAGCAATTCGGTTTGAGAAGGAACGAGTGAAATTATACGCTTTGGGTATTCGGGGAGAGTGATAGTTCTTCCCATCATATCTTGTATTATAGGCATAACTAAGTCTTTCTGATTTTAAACTGTTCGTAATACTTTTCTGCTGCAATGATGATTTCTTTTGCTATGTTAGCAGTAGTATTTTGTTCAATTCCCTCTAACCCGGGGGATGAGTTTACTTCCATCACTAAAGCACCTTTTCTGCTCTGTAATAAATCAACGCCCGCTACATTTAATCCCATCGTTTTTACGGCTTTTAAAGCGACTTCTTTTTCTTGGTCTGTAAGTGTTATTTCAATGCCTGTTGCACCTCTGTGTAAATTTGAGCGAAAACCTTGTTCTGCTGTACGTTTCATTGCTCCTACTATTTGATTGTTGACAACAAAAACTCTAATGTCAGAGGCTTTACTTTCTTCTATATACTCTTGTACTATGACTCTACTCCCTAGTTTTAAAAAAGCTTCGATGGTGGATTCTGCTGACCGAGAGCTTTCAGATAATACAACTCCTATTCCTTGTGTTCCTTCGGGTATTTTTAGTATCCATGGTGGCTTTCCCAATACTTGTTGCAATAGTTTGATTTGTAGTGTTTTTCCTACGGCAACACTGTTCGGGGTGGGAATTTTATTTTGTGCAAACAGTTGCAAACTCTTTACTTTATCTCTTGAATCGGAAAGTGCTTTTGACGACAACAAAACCGGAACTTTCATGGATTCAAAGTGTCGAATAACAGACAAACCAATATCGGTTACGTTTGCTCCTATTCGTGGAATGACAAGGTCTATATTTTTTATCTTGAAATCTTCTTGGTATATTTCAGTTCTTCCGTTCTTAACAACAAGATTACACTGAACATGGTCGATTACATACATGTTGTGACCTAGCTGTCGTCCTTCTTGAATTAACCGATGAGTGGAATAGATATTTGAATCTCTGGATAGTATTGCTATGTTCATTATTTGTAGGTTCTTATCTTTTTTCTTGTGTTTGGTTGTTTTATAACGAGTAAAGATATTCGGAATCTAACATTTTCTTTGCTCTTACCTGCCTAGCGTTAGGGATAGGAACGGCATCCTTTTGGTGTGTTGCATATATGCACACCAAAAGATATAGTGGATAGCCCGACCCTCATTTGCAAGACAAACGTTCCGCCCTAAGCGGTATGTTTGTTTTGCAAATGAGGGGAACGCCCAAATCTTCTTTATACTTCTACTCGTTCAAGAACTTCTTTTAAACAGATTTTGAACCATTCGGTATAGTTTTGAGGGTTTTGCTCTACGTCTGTTTTCAATTCTTGTATTTTCATGTACTTATAGGACTCTACTTCTTGGGGATTGGGGTGGATTTCTCCTTCGTAAATCCCCGTGAATACGTGGTCGAGTTCGTGTTCGGTCAAGTTGTTATCCAATGAGCTTTTATAGATGAAATGAAACTGCTTTTCTATCGGACAATCGAATCCCATTTCTTCTTGTAAACGACGATGTGCAGCCTGCAGAGTTTCTTCGCCTTCGCGTGGATGACTGCAACAGGTGTTTGTCCAAAGTCCGCCGGAATGGTATTTTGATATTGCTCTTTGTTGCAGAAGCATTTCGCCCTTACGGTTAAAAATAAAAACGGAAAAAGCTCTATGCAATAGTGCTTTTTCGTGGGCTTCCATCTTTTCCATTTTACCTATCGGCTCGTCCTGCTCGTTTACTAATATGACATACTCCATTATTTATTGGACTATTATTTTCTTGATAATTGATTTGTTATTTTCTTGATTTTCTATGTGCAGAAGATACAACCCTTGAGGCAAGAAGCTTGTGTTTATCACTCCTTTTTGAGTGAATTTACCACTTGCTACGACTTGAGATAAGGTGTTTAACAATACGTACTTATATCGGCTGTTTCCATTGCCTTCTACATGCAATATATCATTCACCGGCTGTGGATAAACTTTTATATTTTCTAGACTGTTTTGACTAATAGAAGATGATGAAGCTATGGTTATTTTGGTTATTTCGCTTGCTCCAAAATTTCCTCCTTGTTTGATGTCTGTTCCGTTATCGGTAGACAGGCTATAAGCTCCTTGCCCGTAATTGCAACATATTCCGTCACTTGCCCCGTCAAAAATTTCAAATTCATAACAGTTCCCCGCAGTTACAGAGAATGATTCGTTATATTGGGTTGCATTCGAATAGGCTGTACTAGGATTAGAATAAAGCACTGTTCCGCTTTGTGTTCTGAATTCCCATGATGTTTCGCTTGCATAGTCATCGGTTAATAGTGATAAATTTATTGTTGCAGTAGCATAACTATCTATTGTATATGAGGATGAATTGGAATTGTTCGCCGTATTTTCGTCTGTTCCGTTATTTGGATTTGCTACTGTTGCTGTAATATTATAAACACCGCTTGGGTCACTCAGCGTACCTAAAGCTATTGTTTCCGACTGATTTTGAGCTAAATTCCCCGTCCAATTGATGGTTGTATTTGCCCCTCCATTTGACGACCATGAAACAGTAGCCGATGTCAAGTTTGTAGTTCCTCTATTGGTTAAAACAATTGATGGTTGTATCGTTGTTTGAGGACATAGAACTTCGGGAATATCAACTAAAATCGAAGCGTCTAACGCGTAAGATTGTAGCGGAGGATAAGCGTCTAATGTAGGTGTATTGATATTATTAGGATCTAACCAATCTTTTAATCGAGTTGCAGACGATGCTCCATCCCACGAAACGCCAAATCTACCATAAAAATCCAACTGTCCGTTGTCGGTAGTTCCCGAGCAAGCTGCTCCTCCTCCGTATAATTGCCCAATAACTCTTCCATTGTTATCAAATAGAGGAGAACCTGATGACCCCGGCTCAGTTACTCCAATTTCCCAACCACCTCCGGCTGTGGTAATTGTCCATGTTTGTGCTCCATTATTTACAGCTTGAATTGGACCTGTATCATCTCTGCTCACTTTCATTACATCTCCACTCGGATGATGAATACCTACTACATAACTAGGTGGTGTATCGGAATGATCCCAACCTGCCCATGTTAAGTCCCAAGCACTTGGAATTGGTGAATTAATTTCTACTAAACAGAAATCTGAATTGGGATTTTTGGCTCGTAAAGTTGCTCCACTTATGGTTTTATTGGTGGGACCTGCTTGACTTGGTGCTGAAGTTGCACAATCCGGTGTTGGGCTGATCCATTCAAATCTAAACGCCCATTGTGTAGGATCGCTGTAACAGTGATTTGCAGTCAGAAAATACGGTGTACCATCATTTGAGGTGTTATTAACCAATGCTCCGGAACAAAAACCTGAACCTCCTGATAATAGAATACCTACTGCTTTTTTATTCAAATCTTTATACGCCTGCCAATCCGTCCCAATCGGACAATCAACATCTACATTACAATCACCTGAACTATTGAGTGCTTTTTGCTGTTTGAAGGTTTTTGCATTTCGATAACCGTGTGTAATATTTCCGAGGTGTAGTTTTCCTTGCCCTTGAACATCTGCCGGTTCAAAATACTCCACGATTACCCTATCTGCATTAACCAACCAAGTTGCTAACACTCCACTTTTTGGGTTTTGTGTTTCGGTATAAGCTCCTAATAATTCTTTATGGTTTTCGCTATATAAATATACTTTCCCTTCTTTAGGCATCCAAAACTCATCAAAAATAAAATTTAATGATAAGGCGTTTGGGGAGTAAAATTCTATTCGCCAAATCCTATCGCCATTGGGCAAAGTTGACCATTGACCATCTTCTAAACCATAGCTTACTGTATGCTTATACCCGAAACGCCATGGCTTGGGTAATTTATCGTTTATTTCATCTTCTGCTTTTAGTTGTTCTATATCAATGGGGGGCAATTGATATACAGGAATGTTTTCTTTTTCTGTTAAGGCTTTCCAACTTAATGGTTTCCCTTGATTGGTTACTTGTCCGAATGATAAAAGCCCGATACTTAACGCTCCTACCAATAGTAAAATTTGTACACTCATATAATTGATTATCAGAAAATTCAACAAAAACAATAAAGGTAAGTTTTTGTTGAATAAAAAATTGAAATACAATATACAAAAAGTTTCTACCCTTTACTAAAAAAACGGAAATATTTTATTCCTCACACTACTCTATTTCACAACTAATTCTTTACAAAACGAACTATTTTAGTTGCTTTGTCTTCTTTTACTTGGACGAAGTAAACTCCAAGCGGTTGATTAGCAAAATCTAGTTGTATCTTATTCGTCGCTACTTTAACAAACTTTACCTCAATTCTCTTTCCCAAAGAATTATAAACAACAATATCAAAACCACCATCCGTTAACCCATTTGCCTCAAGATAAGTAAATGTTCTCGTTGGATTGGGAGAACAACGCAAATCGGAAAGAAATGACTGAATATCAACTATCTCTATCTCTGAAAAAGAAAACTCACCATTAAAATCAACTTGTCTTATACGATAATAGGACTGCCCTTCTATTGGTTTTTCATCTATGGTTTTATACTTGATTTCAGAAACGCTGTTTCCTGCACCACTAACTGTTGTAATAGTTTCCCAATGATATAAATCAGTAGAACGTTGCACCTCAAAATAATCATTCTCTGTTTCACTCAACGTACTCCATTCCAACAAAACGCTTTCTTCGACTTGAGTTACTTTAAAATAATTCAATTCGATAGGTAATGTAAAACATAAATCATGTGCCGTCATTTCAGCACTTTTGATATAAAAGGTATTAGGATCATTTTGATTATTATATTCAGTTTTTATCCAGTCCGCCGTTTCTTCTCTATTGGTTAATTTAACCTCATCTATGCGACCAATAAAATAACTTCCGGGAGAACCATCTCCTCCTCTTGCCCCTATTCTTAAATCACTGTCATTTGTTCCCAAAGGATTTGTACAATCAGTAAAATCTTCAATCCACATACCGTTTACATAGTGTCTTTCTTTTCCTCCCGCAAAAACTACCGTAACCAAAGTCCAAGTATTTAACGGTACTATACGCGTTCCTGCCCAACGCCAACACCCCGGCTGTGATGCTCCTTGTAACTCTCCATATAAATCTCTAAGCCCCATTTCATATCGACTTTCTTTGTTTACTATAATCCCTCTATCAGAAGCTACATTATAATCAGTGGGGTAAACCCACGCACTCATAGTGAGTTGAGTTAAGTCCAAACTTGTAGTTCCGCTTTCGGAAACATTAATGTATTTACCTGCCCCAACCGTTCGTGAATCTCCAATTTTACCAACTGATTTTGTAGAAGACATATTTGTCCCATTCATCGCATTTGATGTACCGTCTGAGAAGTCATCATTTGACAAATGATAAACTGCTGCTACATTTGTATTCCAAGCTCCAGTGGATGATGGATCGGTTACTACACTAGGATTGCCATAGTACATGTGTAAATTTGTATTGGATGTTGCATTCAATCGATTTACTTTTACCCAAGCAATCAACTCCCCTGTAACAGGATCATACTTCTCTAGCTGATGAACTAAAGTAGTCGTACCACAGTCTCCATAAGTAAAAATTATATCATACCCATTATCACTTTCTACATGTCCTCCATTGCTAACACTTCTCAAATCCGGATCAATCATGTTGACCAACATCGTGAAATTTATCAAATTCGTACTCCCGGATACTTTTGTTCCATCTACCAATAACTGTTTTCCCCACGCATATCCGGCAGGTTGAGCATATCCACTCAAAACAAATAACAGTAATATACCTATCAGTCCCTTTGTCATTTTATTTTCTATTTTTCACGAAGATAAGATTATAATAATCAAAATACAACTCTCTTCTATGACCTTAAATCCATGAGTGAAGTTCTATGACAAATCCAAACTCCGTATTATTATCAGAAACATTCGTTTTTCGACACTCAACGTAGCTACGATTGCGGCTCTCAAAACCGTACTAAACCAATGCTAACACACATTTTGACTTATCATAACGAAATCAATTGATTACTAAAGGTATAACAAAAAAACATTTCCCGTAATACGAAAAATGTTTTTTACTTTCAAAATTCTAATTTATTTCAATTCAACAATTCCCCCAAAGCTTCACCATGTACTTTTTCAATATCTTTGCTAAAACCAAAGTGAACATCATCTACCACCATTTTCCCTTGAGTAACATGCCCTAACAGCGTAAAAGGCGTATTAGAAGCTATCATATAATCTAAAAAGTCTTCTTCGTTTTCATTGGTAACAGACACAACTATACGTCCTTGTGCTTCTCCAAATAAAAAGGCATCTTCCCTAATTTCCGAGTCAGTTACAATATCAAAACCTAAATGATTTGGCATTGACATTTCCACTAGAGAAACATACACCCCCCCATCAGAACAATCATGAACAGCGTTTACTAAACTTCTTTTTATTAATCCTTTAACTGTTTGATGCATCTGAAACTCCTCTTCCAAATCAAAATAAGGAGCCGGAGATTCTTTTACGTTATGATAGCTGTATAAATACTCTGAACTTGCTATATCATTTACGGATTTACCTATCAAGAAAATTAAATCTCCTTTTTGTTTAAAATCTAAAGATGTTACATTCTTTTTATCTTCAATTATCCCCAACATTCCAATCGTTGGTGTTGGAAAAACAGGTACTTCTTTTCCATCTATTATCGACTGGTTATAAAAACTTACATTCCCCCCTGTTACCGGTGTTTCAAATTTTTCGCAAGCCTTTGTCATTCCTTTTACTGAACCTACAAATTGCCAATACGACTCAGGATTATACGGGTTTCCAAAATTCAAGCAATTCGTAATCGCCGATGGCTCTCCACCCGAACAAACAATATTTCTTGCAGCTTCTGATACTGCTATCGCACATCCTGTTTCAGGGTCGGCATTCACATATCTGGAATTACAATCAACAGTCATAGCCATGGCTTTATTTGTCCCCTTAATGTTTACAATACCTGAATCAGAAGGTAAATTAGTTGTCATTGTTCCCGCTCCTACCATGCTATCATACTGTTCATATACCCATTTTTTGGAAGCTATATTAGGATGTGAAATCAAGAAATTTGCAACCTCGACTAAATTTTCGGGTTCTTTTATATCTTCAATTTTAAACTTTTTATATTCTTGATAATACGCAGGTTCCTTATACTCTCTTTCGTAAACCGGAGCTCCTCCGCCCAACACCAATGAATCGGCATTGACATTTGCTACAACTTTCCCTCCATAAGAAAACTCTACCATTCCCCCCTCGGTTACTTCTCCTATCTCTGCACAATTCAAGTCCCATTTATCAAAAATAGCTTGAACTATATTCTCTTTTCCTTTCTCTACAACAACTAACATTCTTTCTTGGGATTCTGAAAGTAATATTTCCCAATCTTTCATGCCTTGCTGACGTGTAGGTACTTTATCCAAATCAATCTTCATTCCGACTTTCCCCGCCGCACTCATTTCACAAGTCGAACACGTTATTCCTGCCGCTCCCATATCTTGCATACCAACTACCGCGTCAGTTTTTGCTAATTCCAAAGTAGCTTCCAATAGTAACTTTTCTTGAAAAGGGTCTCCGACTTGTACTGCCGGCAAATCATCCATCGAATCTTCGGTTATATCTTTCGACGCAAAAGCGGCTCCATGAATACCGTCTTTGCCAGTTGCCGACCCCACAATAAAAACAGGATTCCCAACTCCCGATGCCGTAGCTGAAATCATTTCTCCCACTTTCATTATTCCGGCTGAAAAAGCATTTACTAAAGGATTTTGATTGTAACTTTCATCAAAAAACATCTCACCGCCCACTGTTGGCACCCCAAAAGCATTTCCATAATCACCAATTCCTTTTGTTACCCCTTTTACCAACCATTTAGTTTTTTCATTCTCCGGGTTTCCAAAACGCAATGAATTTAATTGAGCGAGCGGGCTTGCTC
>JALWSJ010000174.1:14624-23073 GCA_026993705.1 Flavobacteriales bacterium | reverse complement strand
ACTAATAAAAAAGATACAAACCCAATTGAGCGATTATTTTTGTTCAGCTTCAGAAATGACTAAACCTGAAACACGTTGTTTGAAGGATATGGTTTTAGGTATTTTAAAGTCCAAATCTGTATTCGTGAATCAAATTGCAGCATCTCTTAGAGAGCCATTAAAACTAAAAGATGTTACAAAACGATTATCTGCACAGTATTTAAAAGATGATTATGCAGAAAATGTACTACGACAACATCTTAAAACTATTTCCGGTAGCATTTCAAAAGATAATTTTATTCTTATGGATGGTACGGACATTAGTAAAAAGCATGCTAAGTTTATGGAAGGATTAGAGTTTGTAAAGAATGGAGATACAAAAGAAATAGGATTAGGCTATAATGTTTTAAACATCAATGCAATTGACACAAATAAAGAAATAACTCCACTTTACAGTAAAGCTTACAGTTATGAAATGGGAGCATTAAGCAGTAATAATGAAATAAAAAAAGCGGTAAGGGAAGTCAAGAATCATATAGCAGATAAGGGGTGTTGGGTTTTTGATAGAGGAGCAGACAATGGTATTTTAAAAGATTTCTTTGTTAGTGAATGTTCGCAAGCTATAATTCGTTTAAAAAAGAACACAAAACTTTTTTACAAAAAAGAAGAGTTTCAAGTAATTAAGTTGGCTAAAAAAATAGATTTTCTGATAACACAAAAAGTTACCAAAATAAAGAAAAACAAACCTGTTTTAGAGCATTACGAATTAGGAGCGATACCAATAAGTTATACTATAAAAGGAATCACCCATCCATTATGGTTAGTTGTTTCAAGAAATAAAAGACACGGAGGACTTTGTTATTTACTTGTTAAAAGTGAGTTGACTACAGCTATAGAGGTAGCAAAATGGGCTTTTAAAGGCTATGGTTTGCGTTGGAAAATAGAAGAATATCACAGGCATATAAAACAAGAATACAGATTAGAGGATATTCAAATAAAAACATTTTATGGTTTGCAGTCAATGCTTGCTGTTCTTACAGTTGCCATGTATATGGTTTACAGGAAAATGCAATCTCTACATATTAGTTTATTGCTCGATGCCGGTTATAATTATCTCAATAAAAATACGGTAAAAGAGCTTACCAACTTTATCTATTACAAATTATCGAAAGTAATCTCAAATCTATTAATGCCGACCAGAATTAGATGGAAAATAATCGAAGTGCCTAAAGACGAGTATAGTGGACAACTTAATTTATTGTTCAACTAAAAAAAACGGGGGATGGCTAATTAGATAATAGTAGGAGTTGTCTGTGAATATGGTACTATTAATACCGACTTGGTCAACTTCTCCTCCGATAAATATTTTATCATCAATATAATAAATCGTTTGTTTTTTTTCCGAACCCGGAAAAATAATGGTATCGACCGGAGGTGAAGCAAGATCTACTCCCGGATAAGGATTATAAACGGTTTCCCATTCTATTGTGTTCGTGTTATCGTTAAATTTTTGCACAAGGTTCACTCCGTCCAAATAAGAATAAGCGACTAAAGGATTTTGGTGTCCTAAAACATATATCTTGTTTCCATCTGTGGACATCGAAACATATTCGCAATAATTGTAGATATTGTTACTTCCACCTTGTCCTTCTTGAACATGTAAAAAAGTTTCAGTTCCGGTATTTTTATCTAACTGTATTAGTAGTCCCCGGTATAATCCGGAATTATCACCAATTAAATTATTTACAATCCCACATATATACAGATGATCTTGAACTAATTGAATGTCGTAAAATTCCCAAAAACCAATCACGGGTTGGAAAAGATCTACAAAATCATATTCCCATAAAACGGTACCATCATGCGTTAATTTTGTTGCTGTAAATGGAGTTAACACATATACATTGTAGTCTTGTTGGTTAAGGTACTCGAATGTAATATCATACTGATACAGTCCACTGTAACTATAATCTGAATCTGTGTAATACGACCATTCCAAGTTTCCGCTAATATCATATTTCAAAAGGACATCGGTACCATTACCTATTCCAATTACGTTTGGAGTGTCAAATTGACTTCCTATCGAAAATACATCTCCAAACTTATTTGTAGCACAAAATCGTCCGCCGTCATCTTGTTGTGGATATTGGTTTTCTTGTGTCCACCTTAGGTTCATTGTTTGGCAGTAGTTATAGTTAGAAAAGATTGATAAAAGAGCGAGTAAGTAGAAGGGTAACATTCTCATTTTATTACAGTTTAATTGTTTTCTATTTATAACGATAAAAAAATGTAATTAGGGGGGGAGTAGGATTAATAAATCAAAATGAATATATTTACATAAAATTTTAACAATTATGTCATTATGAAATATATTTACACCTTATTTTTTCTTGTTTTACAATTGGTAGCTTTTTCTCAAAGTTATTTTGTAAATATAGGAACAGGGACATCAACCAACACTAGTACAACCTATCCTGCACCTTACGGAAATTGGTATCAAGGAGCAAAACATCAAATGATTATTCGTGCTTTCGAACTTACAGCTTCCGGGGCGGTTGCAGGAAATATGATTAGCCTTGGGTTTAATGTCGCAGGAGTAAACGGTACGGCTCTCCAAGGGTTTTCAATTGCTCTTAAATTAACCAATAAATCGGCTTGGTCCAGCGGTGATAATTTTGAAACAGGACTGACGACGGTCTTTTCTTCATCAGCTTATACAGAGCATTCGGGGTGGAATACTCATACGTTTTCTACGCCATTTTATTGGGATGGTGTTTCAAATATTATTGTAGAAACGTGCTTTAATAATTCTTTTTATACTAACAATGCTTTAACCTACTATTCTTCTGCCGGCTTTCAAGCAACGATGTATCATCGACAAGATGATTTATCAGTATGCTCTACCGTTTCAAGTTCATCAAACTTTTTTTATGTAGATAATTTGCGTCCGAATATAAAAATAGAATTTCAGAACCCTAATATCCCACCGGTAGCTGATTTCACGGCAAATACTACCTCTACTTGTTCAGGAACGATTTTATTTACGGATTTATCCGCCAATTCGCCTACATCTTGGCTGTGGGATTTTGGTGATGGGACAACTTCTACACAACAAAATCCTATACACACCTATACTGCTACGGGAGTATATACAGTAACATTAACAGCAACCAACCAATATGGAAATAATACGGAGGTTAAAAACAACTATATAAATGTTAACCTTTCGGGAAATGTACCTATTGCACCTTCTTGCCAACCAACAACACAAGACGGAAGTTTAGGGTTTGGCATTACCAATGTATCTTTTAATACGATAAACGAATCAACAGGAGACGCATCGGAAGGTTATTTGGATAATGTATGTAGTCAAACGACTGTGTTTGCGGGGCATACTTATCCCATTACAATAGTACATAGCCAACCGACAACCCATAATTGCAGAGCGTGGATAGATTATAATAATGATGGTGTTTTTACCGTTGACGAAATGATAATCGAAAGTACGAGTGCGTTAACGACAAGCGGAAACGTAACCATAGCCTCAACAGCGGTTTTAAATACACCGTTAAGAATGCGTGTAATCGCTGATTATGACTTAAATCCGATGCCTACCCCTTGTGCTAATCCTGTGTATGGGCAAGCTGAAGATTACACAGTAATTGTTGAACAAGATACCAATCCGCCAAGTGCTAATTTTATAGCTGATAAATTTCAAACCTGCGATGGAGAAATTTCATTTACTGATTTATCGACCAATATTCCCAATTCGTGGCAATGGAATTTCGGTGATGGTACGAACTCGATACAGCAAAACCCTACACATACTTACATTACTGACGGAGTCTATGATGTTTCTCTAATCGTTCAAAACGCCTTTGGTTCCGATACGCTGACGCAGACGGCTTATATCAATGTAACATTGTCTAATGCTCTAACTTCTGCACAATGTTCACCGCAAACTTTAGGAACTTGCTGTGGCTATGGGATTTATAAAGTAACCCTATCAACAATGGTCAATTCTTCACAAGGAGCACAAGAGGGCTACAAAGATTTCTCTTGCGAACATCAAATCCACCTAAAGGCTGATTCTACGTATAATTTTGCTGTGCGAACAGGAGCAGATAATCCACAAGACACACGAGCATGGATAGATTTTAATAACGATGGAACATTCGACAATACCGAACAAGTATTTGAACACCTAAACGCCTATAATCCTCAGGGAAATATTACCATTCCTCATGCCAACATTATATGGGATACCCCCTTGAGACTTCGTGTTTTATCCGATGAAATAGGCTCGACACTAAACAGTTGTAATGACTTAATCCGTGGTCAAGTGGAAGATTACGGAGTTGTTATCGAAGCTCCCGATACGACTTCCAATTCAACAGCAATAGCAGAACAGAGTTACAACAAAATCATAAGCATTTTCCCTAATCCGGCAAAGCATAAAATTCAGGTAAATAGTAATCAAAAAATAACCAATATTCAACTGATTAATATACTTGGAGAGCAAATATTCACCTATACAATACAATCAGATAAAGCACAATTGATACTGCCAACGCTCGAAAGCGGAGTGTATATTTTGTCAATTAATTACGCTGATGGACATGTAGAAAGTAAAAGAATAACCGTTAACCAATAAAATAAATTTAGCAGATGAAAGGAAGTTGCGTATAATTATATTTAGGGCGTTCCCATTACAGCATAAAAAAGTAGTTCCGTTTTACTACACTATTTTTTACGCCGTAATGGTCGGGCTATCACTACTCACTCTTTTGTGTTGCATAAGAGCAACAACACAAAAGGAGTTCAAACACGCCGTTCTATCCCTAACGCAAGCCTTTGCAAAAATAAATTTGATAAAAAAATAAACAGAATATGTTAAAACACATACTACCATTCATACTACTTATCACATTTAGTATTTCAGCCTATGCGACGCACCTAATCGGTGGAAATATGGGATATGAGTACATTGGAAAATTTGGAAATATGTATCGGTATAAAATTATACTAACTACGTACACCAATTGCGATGCAACATCAAATATCCCCGAACCCGAAGGACCTACCCTTGCGATAGGTGTTTACGAACAAGACATTCAAAATAACCCAATGGGGGGAGGAGCAAAAAATTGGATAATGAACGTCGATGTTCAATTAGTGGATTCCAATCACGTAAACCCTAATTTACCAGGGAATTGTCCTATTGGTTCAAATGTTTGTATTTACAAAGGAGTCTATGAAGGATTTGTTGACCTTCCTGTTAGTTTTAACGGGTATCATCTGTATTACGAACGTTGTTGCCGAAACGGAAGTATCGTCAACTTAGTACCTTCAGAATCAATGGCATTTCATGCCTATATTCCTTCTCCGTTATTACCAAATAGCTCACCGGTCTTTACCGATGATCCGGTGCCTTTTTTATGTGCAGGAGATACTACCTCTATTCTAAATACGGCGTACGATGCAGACGGAGATTTGTTAGTTTTTAGTTTTGTAACCCCATACAATGGCTTTGCAAATATCAACAACCCTGCACCAATGCCCCCGCAACCCACTTTAGGATGGACAATTCCAACGGTTAGTTATGTAGCGGGATATAGTACAGCTTTACCCTTTGGTGCAGGTGGTTATACTTCCATTAATGCTTCAACTGGTCTTACAAAATATTATCCCCCTGTTACAGGTAATTATGTGGTTGCAGTAGAAATTAAAGAGTACAGGAATGGAAACTTAATCGGCGTAACGAGAAGAGATTTACAATTGTTGGTTCTGAATTGTTCTCCAAATTCTACCCCAAGTATTTCTCCTGCTTTAGGTTCGGTAGCAACGCAATATACCGTAACCGAAGGTGAAACTCTATGTTTTAACTTTGGTTATGATGACCCCGAAGGAGATAGCGTAAAATTAGAAGTAAATGGACAAATTTTTGACCCCAATTTTGTGAATCCGCCGGCAACGGTTACTTCACCGGTCAGTGGTTTAGATACTGTTTCGACTAGTTTTTGTTGGACAACGGTTTGTGGACAGGCTCAAAGTTTACCTTATCAATTTCAAGTATCGGCAACCGACAATGGTTGTCCTCCTAAATCAACTAATAATGTTTTTCAAATAACTGTTGATCCTGTTTCTCCACCTGATACTATCTTTGGTCCTTTGATTGTTTGTGAAAACTCGTCTCAAACCTATTCAACACAAAACATAGCAAATACGACTTATAATTGGTCGGTTACAGGGGGAACAATAACCGCAAATAACGGTTCATCTATTACTATTTTGTGGGGAAGTATGGGAACGGGAACAGTTTCAGTTTCTGCAACTAATCAATATGGGTGTAATTCAGCACCTGTAAGTATTCAAGTAACCAAAACTGGAGGTCCTTCGGTAAATGCAGGAACTGATGTTGCTATTTGTATAGGTGATTCCGTGCAATTAAATGCAAGCGTAACCGCTGTAAATGCCTATACTGTTTCATGGACACCAACTACCAATATTTTAAATGCTTCAACTGAACAACCTACGGTTTTCCCAACAACTACAACCAATTATGTAATAGCCGTTAATATGGGAGGAGGTATGTGCGTTAGTATTGATACAGTGCAGGTTACCGTTAATCTACCTCAAATTAGTGCAGGAATGGACGATACGCTCTGTAAAGGAGATTCTCTTCAATTAAATGCAACGGGAGCTACTTCTTATTTGTGGGAAACCTCTCCTTTCTTATCTGATGTTACCCATTCAAATCCTTATGCTTATCCTCCAACCACTCAAAATTTTATTGTAAGTGGTACAGATGCTAACGGTTGTGCAGGAAAAGATACCGTTCAAGTTGTGGTCAACAACCTTCCAATAGCAAATGCAGGTCAAGACACTTGGGTTTGTCCGGGTGGAAATACAACTTTGAATGGTTCTGGTGGTATTAGTTATCTTTGGACACCTTCTTCTTTTTTATCGGCTGATAATATAGCAAATCCAGTTATTAGCGGAATTACAAATGATGTAAATTATGTGTTGGAGGTAACCGACACAAATGGCTGTAAAAATACAGATACAGTATTGGTTTTTGCTAGTTTAAGTGTTCCAACCGATGCAGGTTTGGATATAACCATTTGTTTTGGCGATACAGTGCAAATAGGAGGAAATCCAACAGCTGTAAATGGTACGGACTATGCATGGGTACCTAATGCAGTCATACAAGATTCTACCGTATCTAATCCTTTGGTGTATCCAACGGCAACAACAGATTTTATTGTTTACACCTCTAACGATACCTGTATTGGCGTGGATACTGTAAGAGTATTTGTTAATCCTTTGCCTAATGTGTATGCCGGAGCAGATACCTCATTGTGTATTAATGATACCATTCAATTAAATGCGACAGGAGCAACGGTTTACGCTTGGAGTCCAAATCAATATATATCCAATACGACCGTAAATAATCCTTTGGTTTATCCTACACAAACACAAACCTATGTAGTGGAAGGAATAGATGCAAATGGCTGTATAAATACCGATACCATAAATGTAGTAGTTAACCCATTACCGCAAGCAAATGCAGGTATGGATACCTTGATTTGCTATGGAGATTCAGTACAATTAAATGCAAGTGGAGGAGTTGATTACGTTTGGTTACCAGATAATGCTTTATCTGATGATTCTATTGCTAATCCTTATGCATCACCATTTGTAACTACTGATTATTCTGTAAAAGTAACCGATACCAATGGTTGTGTGAATTACGATACAATGCAGGTAGAAGTTTATCCTTTACCGAATGTTTATGCAGGAGAAGATACGACTATTTGTGTAAACGATACGGTGCAGTTAACTGTTGTAGGTGCGTCAATTTACACTTGGAGTACTTCGGTTTCGTTAAGTGATTCTACCATTTTTAATCCGCTTGCTTTTCCTACTGTTACTACAACTTATATAGTGGAGGGAATATACAATCACAATTGTAAAAATACCGATACTGTAACGGTAAATGTACAGCAAAGTCCGCAAATAACAACGAGTGGAAATACCGCAATTTGTATCGGTGATACGGTTCAAATTTCAGCATCTGGAGGTGTTGAGTATGCTTGGTCGCCTAATGTTTCAATATCCGATACTAGTATAAGTAGTCCATTGGTTTATCCGACAAGCACAATTACCTATTTTGTGGAAGGAAAAGACACGCTTTCGTGTGGTTTGGTTGCACAAGTTACAGTTGTTGTAAACGGAAAACCCAATGTAGTAGCCAACCCAGTTGATTTGATAAATATTTGTAAAGACGATACAACACAGTTACAGGCAAGTGGCGCTGTTTCATATACATGGATACCAACACAAGGATTGAATTTTAGCAATATTTCTAATCCGTTGGCTTACCCAAATTCTACTACGGATTATGTAGTTGAAGGAACCGATGCTAACGGTTGTATGAATGTGGATACAGTACGTGTTGCTGTTTTTG
>JALWSJ010000174.1:9053-14614 GCA_026993705.1 Flavobacteriales bacterium | reverse complement strand
TCCTGACACGGCAATTTGTAAAGGAGATGGCGTTACACTAGACGTTACAGGAGCACCAGGAAATAGTTATACGTGGACACCTGTATCGGGATTAGATAATCCAAATTCAGCAAATCCTGTAGCAACGCCAGTTAATACAACTACTTATGTTGTTAGTGTTACGGATGTAGCGGGATGTCAAGACCAGGCTCAAGTAACCATTACAGTTTTAAGTGCTCCACACGCCAACATTTCTACCGATGTGAGTGCCAATTGTGAAGGAACAACCGTTGCCTTTACAAATGCTACGCCTGCTAATGAAAATCTGTGGATTTTTAGTGACGGTACAAGTACACAAGAAGAAAATCCGGTGCATGAATTTGGTTTTGATGGTTCTTACACGGTAATATTGATTACAACTGATGCTAGTGGTTGTAAGGATACAGCTTCTGTTTCAGGATATACATTGAATTTCAATGATTTGTTTGTTACCATGCCTCCAAATGTCTTTACGCCAAATGGAGATGGCGAAAACGATTATTTTGAGTTAACCTTAAATCCTTTGGTAGCAGAATGTTCTTCCGTTGTGGTATTTAACCGTTGGGGACAAAAAGTTTTTGAATCTGATAAGGCTACTGTTAAGTGGGATGGAACAACCAAGCGTGGTAAAAAAGTACCTGAGGGAACTTACTTTTATATTATTAATTTAAACGAAACCATCTATAAGGGTACTTTGATGATAATGCGTTAGGGACTATTAAGCGACTGTGAAAAACAGTTGAGTTTTTTTGAGCTAACGTAAAAATTTAGGTAATTTCATAATTCATTGATTTTCAATGTTGTATTTTTACGTTAGTTGGAATCCCTAACACGAGCAAAATAGACGGTATAAAGCGTTTTTTGATTCTTTATACTTCTATACTTCTTCATAAAAATTTTCCATAGCTAGTGCTATGCAAAATTTTTATTCATCGTCTAAGAAACCAAAAATTCACTTTCTATCCGCCGATTTCACTCGCGTTAGGGATAGAACGGTGTGTTTGAACTCCTTTTGTGTTGTTGCACTTATGCAACACAAAAGAGTGAGTAGTGATAGCCCGACCTTTTTTTTGCAAAACAAACGTTTCGCGAGAGCGATATGTTTGTTTTGTAAAAAAGGGGAACGCCCTAATGTCTATAATTTAAAATTTTACCATTGTTTTCAAGGATTAGTTTTCCTCTTTTTTTAGGATTTTTAGGTTGTTTGTTAGGTTTGTGTGCGACTGTGCAAATGACGATTCCTTTCCAAGGAGTGCCGAAAAAATTGGTAATCTCTCCTCCGTTGACGATGAGTTTAGCTTTTTTTTCCAGATAGATTCTAGAGCCTTTGCTCATGTGCACGAGATTGTTTATGGTTAAGGTTTGGCGTTTTCTGACGATAATATCTCCTTGAATAATCATAGCCTTGTTCCATATAGTATCATACCAAATATTAATAACGTTGGTGTCGATATATTCGTTTGCTGTAGTCAGACCAATTCGGTTGGGACGAGTAGAGTAGAGATAATGAACATAACCGATTTGTTTGGGAGAAAGGTAGTTACGGCAAATATTATAACCCATTATATTATTGCTTACATCGGTGTTATTGCAGGGAATGAATCCGAATTTATCTTTTGATGGTAAGTCGTCAAATTGAGGATAATTGGTGTGTCGTAAGCCGAGGGTGTGCCCGAGTTCGTGAGCGATGAGTTGTGCGTTTGCCCAGTCGCCTCCTTTGATGAGATTAGACATATTTAAGAAATAAGGGCGAGGACCGCAACCAAAAGCTACACCGCTGACTGTACTGCCGGTAAGAAAAATGTGGATGTGTGAAGTGTCTTTATGAGCGTATTTTCCCCAATTGTAAGGGTCGCAATTTAAATCTCTTTTTTGATAGTAACTGAGTTCTTTTTGGGTGTCTTTTTTTAATGGAGTTGTGAGCGTTAAAATAGTCGTTTTGTTGTTGCGAGTGATGTTTTTTTTGTAGTATTTTTCTCCATCAATAAGAAGACTGTCAGCGTTTCGCAGTCGTTGATAATCTTGTTTTCTAAGGTAAATGGTTTGGTAGTTGGAAGAGTCTATTTTTATGGCTCTTTTAGAAGGAGTCATGTAAATCCTGTTCCAAGCTATGGAGTCGGTAAAATGAGTAATAGAATCCAATCTGAACAGTATTCTGCTGTCGGGAATAAAGTGTTTTTTTCCGTCTTGGGCAGGGAGAGTAGAAGGAGATAATTGCCGGTAGAAACTATTAATCCAACCAAATTGTTTTTTGATGAGTTCCAGGCTATCCATCGTGTAGTTTTGGGCATCATTTTCATAACGATAAACCAAGTGAACGTGTACCTTTAGGGTGATGACAGGATAAAGTAAAACATCAGTTTCGGGGTAAGGAATGTACTGCATTAACTCTTTTCTTTCTTGCGTAGATTGAGCAAAAAGGAGTAGTCTAAAGAGGCTAAGGATTAACAGCAGTAGTGTCGATTTTAATTTCATCCAATTGTGTTTTTATAGGTGCTATAAATTCTTGAAATAGAATAAGGGCACTATCTTTTAAAGGTTCAACTGTTGGAATATCCAAACTAAGCGGATCAACTGGTTTGCCATGAATGAAGATGCGGTAATCCAAGTGAGGTCCTGTAGAAACTCCAGAGCTACCGACTTCGCCTATTTTTTGTCCTTGTTGAACGTGTGCACCTTTTTTTATTCCTTTAGCAAAACTTCTCAGGTGCATATATTTGGTTACAATGTCACCCGTAGAATGTTTGATTTTAACCAATCTTCCGGCACCTCCTGCCCAACCTGCAAAGATGACAACTCCGTTACCCGTAGCAACAACTTCCGTGCCTGAGGGAGCGGCGTAGTCAACGCCATGATGTGGACGGTAATATTTAAGCACAGGATGAAATCTTTTGTGTGAAAAACGAGAAGAAATTCGAGAGTATTCAAGAGGGGCAGAGAGTAACGCTCTTTTCATACTTTCTCCGCTTTCGCTGTAATAAGAAGGAGTAGGCATGGTATCGTTTTGATACCTGAAGAAATAATAATCTTTTCCGTTGTGATTGAACAGTACAGCTTTAATTTCATCTACGCCTACAAATTTATCTTTATCAATATAGTTTGCATCATAGACTACTTTGTAATAATCACCTTTTTGGATACCAAAGAAATCGATACTCCACGCATATAGCTTGGTAACTTTTAAAACCAAGGCAGGAGAAAGACCTTGATCGATAAAGGCGTTCCAAAGACTTGAAGTAACCACACCTCCGGCTTTTTGCTCTTTTTGGGTAATTTCTTTTTCTCCGGTATAAACATTTACAGAGTCTTTAAAGTCAAACACGACAAACTCAACAGCACTCTTTTGATATACAAATTTTTCTAATTTGTGTGTTGAATTTTTGGATAAAAAAGCGGTGTAAAGGTGATTGGTTTTAATTTTCCTCACATCAAAAACGGTATCAAATTTTTCGGCAATCGCATGTATAATTGCAGGGCTAATATTATATTTTGGTAAAATATGCGATAAACCTTCGTTCTTTTTAACGCGAGCAGTATCTATGATATAATCGTCAAACACGATACCGTATTCTATTTTTGAAGGAGGAGTTTCCTCTATTGTAGGTGTTGGTTGTTCTTTAGCTGTTTCCTTCTCATTAGGATTAGTTTGACAGGCGAGTAAAGAGAAAAAAAATAAAAAGTATAAGATATGTTGTTTCATGAGTTTCTGTGTGTAAAAAAGAATATGATTAAATAATTAGGAGGGAAGCAGGGCAAAAATAACCGAATATACAGTTCTAACTTACGCTCCTAAAAAAGTCTTTTGCACAATACAATGTTTTTAAACTTTTACTGTTAGTTTTGTAGTTCTATTTTAAGGATAAGGAATTGAGAACATTAAAAAACATAGTATTACTTTTATTTTTGTTACCAGCTGTGGTGGTATTAGGGCAAAAGAAAAAAAAGAAAAAGAAAGATTTTCCTGCGGAATTTGGTTTTCAAATCAAACCCATTATACCTGTTAATTATTTTGGAGCTGGTGAACAGACTTTTTCGGACAGCGTTGTAGATTTATCCTTAAATTCTAAAGCAGGAATGAGTTTTGGGGTTTTAATCCGTAAGAAAATTACTTCAAAAATAGCGGTGGAAACAGGAATTTCTCAAATCAAGAGAAATTATATAATGAAAGGAAAAGGAACGAAGTATGGTACAAGCGATGAAGGGTCGTTTGGATATGTTAGTTATCAAATACCAGTTCAAGGTTTGTTTTATATCCAGTTAGCAGAAAAGATATTTATGAATACGACGGCAGGAGTAGGTGTGGATATGTATCCGTCAAGTATTACATCGAAAGGCGATAAATATTTAATGCAACAGTTAACCCTGCGTCAACATTGGATAAGTTTCTCAATGTTAGCCAATCTGGGGGTAGAATACAGAACAGAAACAAAAGGAACTATATATTTTGGTTTTTCTTTTAATAAACCATTTTCACCCATTGGTGAAACGACTTTTAAATATTTCTACAAAGAGAATCAATCCACTAAAACGACAACATTCCTAAATGGTAATTACTTAACCATCGATTTGCGTTTCTTCTTTCCCGAAAATAAGGAAGAGAAGTAGCTTTAAACAATTTGTTTTGTGAGGTATTACCGACAAAAAGTTAGTATCTTTGTCTAGCAGTAAGAATTTTTTTTGGAAATGAAATATATTATAGTATCGTTGTTAAGTTTACTTTTTCTCAAAGGTCATTCACAAGATGATTTAACATTGGAGGACGCTATAAAAGTAGGGTTAGTACAAAATTTCGATATTGTAATTGCTCAAAAAACTATAGAAATAAGCCAAAATAACAATACTTGGGGACAAGCAGGACGATATCCGAGTTTGGATGTTGGAGTACAACAGGGAAACAATCTATCTGACCAAAGAAAAAATCCTACCTCATTTATTCAACAAATTATACGAACTCATTCTCTACAAGGGAATGTAACCTTAAATTGGGTATTGTTTAATGGTTTTAAAGTAAAGGCAAACAAAGAAAAACTGCAAGAATTAGTCAACCAAAGTGAGGGGAATGCTTCGTTAATCGTTCAAAACACCATTCAAGCAATTACCTTGGCGTATTACAATGCAAAATTACAAAGAGAAAAAATAGCTTTGCTCAAAAATGTGCTGGAATTATCACGAGATAAATACGAGTATTTGGAAATCAAACAAGAATTAGGAACAGCTCTTACAGTAGATTTGTTACAATCCAAAACAACCTATCTAACCGATTCGGCATCATTAGTATTACAGAAGTTAGCCTTCGAAAATTCTGTTAAAAATTTGAATTTGTTAATGGGGGTTGACGTAAAAAAACAATGGAATTTAATATCGAAATTATCAATAGAAACTCCAATATACGATGAGGCGGATTTAAAGGCAAAATTATTGAGTAGCAACCAAGTGTTGAAAAATCAAATGATTAATTTGGAATTGACAAAGCAAGATTTAAAAATAGCAAAAGCTAGTTTATATCCCGTAATTTCATTCAATGCCAGAGCTCAAAATACATC
>JALWSJ010000174.1:2498-9043 GCA_026993705.1 Flavobacteriales bacterium | reverse complement strand
AATACATCTACCGATTATCATTTAGGGCAATTTTCTCAATCAGGAGCTACCCTAAATTATTTAGGGAATTTTACACTATCTTATCGTCTTTTTGATGGAGGAAAAATAAGAAGAGCCATAAAAAACATAGAAATTCAAAAAGAGATATCCAACCTTACCATAGAACAATCAAAATTACAGGTAACGCAAGAGTTGGAAGTACAATTAGCTAATTACAATTCAAGATTAGCACTCTTTTCTATTCGTCAACAAGCCTTTGAAGTAGCTAAGCAAAACCTTGAAATAGCCCACCTAAAAGAAAATACCGGATTGATAAATTCTTTTAACCTCCGCGATATAGAAATGGCATATTTGCGAGCAGGTGTAGCACTGTTTGATGCTATGTATGCTATTATTGAATCCAAAACCAATTTGGCAAAATTGACGGGAGGATTGATACAAGAAGAAAACCAATAAATCAGATGAAATACAATCTAATTTTTATTCTGTTGCTGTTTTTGACTTCGTGTCAAGAAGAAAAAAAAGCCGAATATTATAATAACGGAAACAAAAAAACAGAAGGAGCATTTGTTCAAGATAGTCTAAAACAAGGGCTATGGGTGTCATGGTATGAAGACGGAACAGTTGAAGATTCATCTTACTGGGAGAAAAATAAGCTCAATGGACATTCAGTTTCATATCACCAAAATGGTCAAAAAGCATCAGAAGGAAACTATAAAAACGGAAAACGAACAGGGCAATGGAAATGGTGGTTCGATAACGGAAATTTAGAAGAAGAAAGCAATTGGGAAAACGGCGAAGCCAATGGATATTCCCGCATCTTTCATCGCAACGGAAAACGACGTTCCGAAGCTACGTTTGTCAACGGATTTATGGACGGAGAACTTAAACTCTACGACAAACAGGGGCAACTTTCTGAAATTACACATTATAAAAACGGAAAAAAATCAGGAAAAGCCGAACTGTTTTATCCAACGGGCAAAAAAGAAGTAGAAGGCTACTTTAAAGACGATAAACAAGAAGGAACATTCAAAGAATATTACAGCAACGGAGCCATAAAATCAGAAACCGATTGGAAAAACGGGTTAATGGACGGTAACTTCACTTCCTACCGTAAAAATGGTAACCTTTGGATAAAAGGAGCGTTAAAAAACGGCAAGAGAGTAGGAAAGTGGATAGAATACGACAAAGACGGAAACCCTATTGAAGAAACAAAATATGAAAATGAATAAACACTTTATAATAGCACTTTTAGCACTATTAACCTACACAGGAACAGCACAAGAAACCATACACTGGATGAGTTGGGATGAGATGATTCAACAACGCGAAAAAGACAGTATAAAGAAAAAAATATTCATAGATTTCTACACTGGTTGGTGCGGTTGGTGCAAGAAAATGGATAAAAGTACTTTCCTCGATCCAACCGTAGTGAGTTATATGAGCACCAATTATTACGCCGTAAAATTTGATGCAGAAACAAGGGACACAATAGTGTTTAACAATACTATGTTTACCAATACTGACCCAAATTTTGTAAAATCAAGCCCCCGTTCAAGAGGCAAAACACATTGGTTCGCCTACTCGCTGTTAGACGGGCAATTATCCTACCCGAGCTACGTTATTTTAGACGAAAATTTTGTTCGAGTAACCATCATCAAAGGCTACAAAAATCAAGAAGCACTATTAGCAAACCTATTATTTTTTGCCAAACAAGAGTACAAGTACTACCACAATTACCTCAATGAACTATGGCGAAAAGCACTGCAAAAACAACAAGCCGAACAAGCAAAAGGTAGTAAGTAATACCATTTTAATTTTGAAACGAGCCGAAAGAAAGAGAGTTTTAGTTTTCTTAGACGATGAATAAAATATTTGCATCGCCGTAGCTATGGAAATATTTTATGAAGAGGTTATTTACAGTTTGTGTATAAAAGTGAAATGAAAAGAACTAATTTTAAACTTATATACAAGTGGTAATTAACCTCTACTATGGATAAGGAAAATAAAACCGTTTTATTGTGCTCAGATGTCTAGTGTTAGGGATTCCAATTAACGTAAAAATAGAGTGTTGAAAATCAATAGATTATGAATTTACCTAAATTTTTACGTTAGCTCAAAAACTCAACTGTTTTTCACGGTCGCTTAATAATCCCTAACGCAAGTGGAATGAATGCATAGAAAGTGAGTTTTAGTTTCTTTAGATGATAAAAAAAATCGCATAGCCCCCGATATGAAGTTTTTTATTTAGTATTGGGAATACCCAAAATATTATCGTTTTATAAAACTGTCCACGTTGTTAAGCCTTCGTCATTAAAACGGTACCTTTTGGCTTGTCCTCCGTATTTTTTTAGGGCATCTATGACTTTGTAACGGCTGTCGTTGTCGCAGTAGAATATCATAAATCCTCCACCACCGGCTCCGGATATTTTTCCGCCGGTAGCTCCATTTTCTATTGCCGTTTGATAGATTTCATCAATTAGTGCGGTGGTTATACCGGTTGCCATTTTTTTCTTGTTTTCCCAACTGATTTTTAATATATCACCAATTTTTGACAACTCATTTCTAAGTAAAGCTTCCTTCATCAGGTAGGCTTGTTTCTTTACGATATGAGTGGCTTCTACCGGTTTTTTTTGTTTTTCTTTGGCTAATTCTGCTTGAGTTTCTATAATCTTTGCCGACTGTCTGCTGGTTTGGGTATAATATAAGATGAGGTTAAATTGCAATTCATCTTTAAGTTCCGCTCGTATTCGCAAAGGGTTTACGATAACCTTGTTGCCGGCATAAAACTCCATAAAATTAATCCCTCCGAATGTTGCTGCGTATTGGTCTTGTTTTCCTCCTGCCATTTTTAAATCAATCCGCTCTATATCATATGCCAATTGAGCTATATCATATTCACCCAGCGGTAATTTAAACCATTCTACAAATGCTCCTAAAATAGACACAACCAAAGTAGAAGAAGTTCCCAACCCGGAGCCTGAGGCTACATCCATTGATGTAATCATTTCAAAAGACAAGGAGTCTTTCACAAATTCTTTTACGATTCTGTTATAGACTCCTTTCTGCAGGTCAAGTGTTCCGTCTATGGGTAATTCTGTAGTACTATTATATTCCAATACCTTATTTTGGTCGATAGAACGAATGATTATTTTTCCGTCTGTTCGAGGAATAATTGTAGTGTAAGCAAACAAATCAATCGATGCGTTGAGAATCGCTCCTCCAAACTCATCAGAATACGGAGAAACGTCTGTTCCGCCACCTGCCAACCCTATTCTAAAAGGTGCTCTACTTCTGTATTTCATCAGCTAAAGTATTTATGGTTTCTACCATTTTTTTCCAAGAGAATTTTTCTTTTTCTTGTCTCACATTCTGTTCAAATTCTTGTTCCTTGTTTTCTTTAAAATAGGTTTTTAAGGCTGTGGCTATGGCTTGGTGATTGGGGGCAGCTACATAGCCTACTTTTCCGTTTGGAACGAGTTCAGCTAATCCACCTACATTGGTCACCAGCATTGGCTTTTCAAAGTGATAAGCAATTTGTGTTACCCCACTTTGTGTTGCATTTTTATAAGGCTGAGAGACGATACTCGATGCTCTGAAATAATATTTTACTTCCTCATTCGGAATAAAATCGCTTTTTAAAATGATAGCATCATTTAGTTTTAGTTCTTCTATCAAGTCAATGTACTGTTGTTGATTGTTGTAAAATTCTCCCGCTATAATCAATTTTATTTTTTTACCTCTAAACCAAGAATCGGCAAATGCTTTTAATAACAAATCTAAACCTTTGTAATCGCGAATAAAACCAAAAAACAGAATATATGAATATGAAGTATCTAAACCTAAATGTTTCTGAGCTTCTTCTTTGCTAACTAACTCTCCAAAATTATCGAAGAGTGGATGAGGGTTATATCTTTTCGGTTTTTGAGCATCGAAAAGATTAAGGTCTTCCAATACACTTTTGGACATGCCAACGAAAGCATCTACATTGTTTACAAAGTACTTGCTAAATAGTTTATCTCCTACACGTTTTTCGTGCGGGATAATGTTATCGATGATAGCAATTACCTTTGTCTTTTTATTGGATTTGGCGATTTTGGCAATCGTTCCGAAACACGGAGCCATAAAAGGTAGCCAATATTTAAACAAGATGATATCGGGAGCTTCTTTTTTTAATCGTTTTCCTATTTTTATCCAGTTGATAGGGTTTACGGAGCTTACAGCTCTTTCTATGGGAATATTGGGTTTGGGCGAATTGGAATATTGTGTTTTTCCCGGAAATAAAAAATCGGGATATTGCAAAGTAAAAGTGAGTATCTCTGCCTTATCTCCTTCTTGAATAAACTCCTCAATCAAGCGTTCGTTAAAAGACGCCAACCCTCCTCTATATGGATGGGCAGTACCGATTAAAACTATCTTTTTCATAGTTTATCTTTTATCTGGTAATTGTTTCTGTTCGGAGAATTACGTGCAATCATTTCTCCCAAAAATCCGGCAAGAAACATTTGAAAACCGATAATCATAGCGGTAAGTGCCACAAAAAAACCGGTTCGATTGGCTAATAATTTAGCGTCGGTATCAAAGAATAGTTTATCTACTCCAATATAAACAAAAAAGAAAAAACCAATGACAAACATCAGCGTTCCCAATGTTCCGAAAAAGTGCATCGGTCGTTTTCCGAATTTACCGATGAAAGTAATACTAAATAAATCCAAAAAACCGTTTATGAATCGCTCTAAACCAAACTTTGTTGTCCCGTATTTTCGTTCTTGATGATGAACAACTTTCTCTCCTATTTTTGTAAAGCCTGCTGTTTTTGCAATTACCGGAATATAGCGGTGCATCTCACCGTAAACCTCGATACTTTTCACCAAATCTTTTTTATAAGCTTTTAAGCCACAATTAAAATCGTTGAGTTGTATGCCACTCATAAAGCGCGTTGCTCCGTTAAATAATTTGGTTGGTATTGTTTTTGAGAGAGGGTCGTAGCGTTTTTTCTTCCAGCCGGAAATTAAATCATACCCTTCTTCCTTTATCATTTGATACAATTCAGGAATTTCTTCGGGACTGTCTTGCAGGTCTGCATCCATTGTAATCACAACATCGCCTTGAGCTTCTTGAAAACCTATGTTTAAGGCAGCTGATTTTCCGTAATTCCTTCGGAAAGAAACCCCTTTTACAGCTGGGTATTTTTCTTTTAACTGCTGAATAATCTCCCAAGAATTATCGGTGCTCCCATCATCTACAAAAATAATCTCATAGCTGAAATTGTTTTCTTTGCAAACTTTATCAATCCATTGCGTCAATTCCGGCAAGGATTCAGCTTCGTTTAAAAGGGGAATTACTATTGATATTTGCGGGTTTGTGTTCTTCTCTTCCATAACGTACGTAAGCCCAAATATAAAAACAAAAAATTGATACTCAATTATTCCAATGTTTTATTTTCCATACGATATCCAAATCCCACCCCTCTTTAATGTCTAAATGGTCTTCGTATATAATGACTTTCTCAGGTTGTTTATACTCTAAATAATCGCCAGAATCCCACCTTCTGTTATTGTTTTGATCTACACAAGTTTTAAGATGAAAAATACCGGGTGTCAGATTTTTAAAATTTACTTTTTGTTGAGCACTGTGCAAATAAGTTTTGCGAACGATATTGTTGTCTTTTGTTAAATAGACCAAATAATGTTGCGACGGGTCAAATTCCGTTTTCAAGTAAATGTTACCATATTCCGAAGGAGAATCCACAGTAAAACTAAATCGTATGGAATCATTGGTTCTTCCGTAATAATCGTGCAGTGCACCCGGTAGTAAAACCACTTGATAAAGGTGCCCCGATTGAAAGTCGCCTTCGATTTTTAATTGTTTTCTATCATTTATAATTCTATACGGATAAGGTAATGTATCTACATTATACACGCCAACTTTTGATGATGATATAGGCGAAAGAAGCGTATTAAAAGTAAGTGTAAAGGGGTGAAAATAGGGAAGTTTGTTTTTTGTAATGTTATTGTGTACAGGAATCAATAAGGTGTCTTTAAATTTTTTCGGAATTTTTATCTTAACCTGAACGGTATCTGTTTTTTGTTGTTCAAGTTGCAGTCCCAATTGTAAAAAAGAATTATCCTCAATGGTTTTTATCCAAAATTCCAAAGTATCTTCCTCTCGAAAAGAAAATTTACGCTCCCCTTGATTTCCGGTATTGTTATACAAAAAAACATCACTGATAAAAGCTTCACGATTGAGTATGATTTGCACCTTACCGGGGTGTTTGTACGACTTTGAATTTACCCATATTTTTTTGCTTACCGGTTCAAATAACTGCAATACAACGGACAAAGAGTCATTTTCGATAACTAAAGAAGAGTCCAAAAAAGCTGTTCTTTCAACGGAAGCATCTAAACGCAAATTGTTGTTTTTATCCTCAAATGCAACAACCGAATACTTTCCTTTTTTTAAGTGAGAGAAAGAAAAAACTCCACGTGAATTTGTTTCGGTAAAATAGTAGGGTTTATATTTTACGGCTACCGAATCCTTACCTA
>JALWSJ010000174.1:0-2488 GCA_026993705.1 Flavobacteriales bacterium | reverse complement strand
ACTATAATTTGAGCGACAGGTTCTTTGGAAAAAACATTTTGCACCCTTCCTCTCAGTCGTAAGGAATCAATGTGTTCTCCCGTGGAAAACACATAATTAAAATTCGTCAATTTATTTCCTTCCGTTATATCGGTAATCGCATCCGAAAAATTAATAGTATAAGTCGTGTTAGGCGACAGCTTTTCCGGTTGTAAACGCACCAATATTTTTTTGCCTTTCACTTCATACTTAGGTGTAAAAGAAAGTGTAGGAGTAATCACAATTTTTTTATTCGGTTGTTTTAGCCGTACAAATTCATCAAAAGGTATAACAATTACCGATGAATGAAATCGAGTACTTTCATTTTTAGGCAGTACCAAATCTGTTTGTACTTTTGGTGGTATTACATCTTTTTCCCCACCCGACAAAGACGACTGTTGAGCACAGCTAATCAGTACAAAAGGCAACAACCAATATATATAGTAATGTTTCAAAATAGTGTTTCAATATGTTTAACAATAGCCTCCAGACCCGCTTTATCCGCATCGTCAAAAGTAGCAAGAAATTCGCTATCAATGTCTAAAACCGCAATACATTCTCCTTTATGGTTTCTCACCGGCAATACTATTTCAGATTGCGTTGCCGTACTACAAGCAATATGCCCGTCAAAAGCTCTTACATCCTCCACCACAATTGTCTCATTACGCTCCCAAGCCGAACCACATACCCCTTTGCCTTTAGCAATTCGAGTACACGCAAGCGTACCTTGAAAACAATTTAAAACCAATTCCTCCTTATTCACCATATAAAACCCTACCCAAAACCAATTCATTTCAGATTTAAGCAACGAGCAGAAGTTTCCCAAATTAGCAATTCTATCACTTTCAGAACCGATCAAAGCCTTAATCTGTTCGAGTAATAAGCGGTATCGCGAAGTTTTATCCATTGTATTCTCTATGTTTATCTAAAGAAGTTTGTTCAAAATAATCAATAATAGCCTCTTTCATTAATTCTTCTTGTTCCTTTTCGTTCAACATAGGTAGTTTTTCTACATTCGTGAAGTGAGGCCAACCATCTTTATCTCTGCCTTGATATTCGTAATACCCATAAGGCTCAAGCAAGGTGCAAATAGCAATATGCATTACCTCTAACTTTTGGTCTTTCGTCAAATCTACATATCCTTTGTTTAGCTCCTGTAACCCTATCAAAAACAATAAGGCTTGCATATCCAAAGTTTCCCCAAAATGTTTAGATGCAACCTGTAAGGTCTCCCTCCATTTTTTTTCCAATTCAAAATTCATAACCGCAAAGATACGTAAATAATGTGAAGATTTGGGCGTTCCCATTACAGCATAAAAAAGTAGCCCGTCCGCACACAACCTAACCACACTACTTTTTAACGCTGTAATGGTCGGGCTATCACTACTCACTCTTTTTGCCCTCAAAAGGAGGAGAGCAAAAAGGAGTTCAAACACGCCGTTCTATCCCTAACGCAAGTGGAATGAGTGCATAGAAAGTGAGTTTTAGTTTCTTTAGATGATGAAAAAAATATTTGCATAGCCGAGCTATGGAAATAATTTTTGAAGAAATATAAAGGAAATAAAAGCACTTTATAGTGCTTATTATACTTATGTTAGGGATTCCAACTAACGTAAAAATTCAACATTGAAAATCAATGAATTATGAAATTAGCTAAATTTTTACGTTAGCTCAAAAAAACTCAAATGTTTTTCACAGTCGCTTAATAGTCCCTAACGCGGAATGAAATGAGTGCAAAGAAAATGGAATTTAGTTTTCTTCGCACGAAAAAAACACGAAAAAACATAAGAAAACAAATAGTTTTACTATCTTTACTAGAATAATTAAAACACACGATTGAACGAACAGTTATACATATTAAACTCTGTATTAGATACTATTCTATATGAAGTGTTTATTGTTGTAAGCATAATACTGTATAACATAGCGGAAACAATAGTTGTCCTTGTAGAAAAAATAAAATATAACATAAACAAAACGCTATCCCAACTAACCGTCCAACTTTATGCACGATACGATAATACCTATATAAAGAATTATATATTGGTTATCCATAAAGTACAACTATATTTTTATTCAAGAATCGTAACAATATTAAAACCAAGCCATTGTACTCGTCAAGAAAACAATGTCCGAAACAAAACAAACCGAAATTTTCCAACAGCGAACATCGTTAGCTATACCGACTATTACCCCTTTGGTATGGAAATGGCTGATAGAAGTGGGAGTGTTGGAAATTACAGATACAGCTTTCAAGGACAAGAAAAAGACGATGAAATCAAAGGCGAAGGAAACAGCATAAACTATAAGTTTAGAATGCATGACCCTAGGCTGGGGAGGTTCTTTGCGGTTGACCCATTAGCTAGTAAATATCCATATAACTCACCTTATGCGTTTAGTGAGAATAGGGTTGTTGATAAAATCGAACTTGAAGGATTGGAAATAAGTGAAACAGGAATAAGTTATAATC
>JALWSJ010000173.1 GCA_026993705.1 Flavobacteriales bacterium | reverse complement strand
AAATTATGATACTCCCCATCTTTCTTAATTTTCTTACTTCTCCCATATCATCTTTGCCTTTGGTTTTTCAACAGCAAAAAAAATCATTATTGGTAAATCTGTTCGGGATGACTATAAGTGCGGGTTTATTTGCAATAGGAGCAGTATATTTCGATAATATTTATATAGCTTTAGCAATGTTTGCTTTTGCCCAAAGTATGCTGATACTTTATCTGTTATATTGGTACGCTACACTTTCAAAAAACTATTCAATCTATGAATGAATTATGGTTAATCGATATAATCAAAGCCGTACGAAAAGCAGGTAAACAAATAATGGAGATATATCATTCGGATTATTCCATTCGTACAAAAGACGATAATTCACCCGTAACCGATGCCGATTTCGTCTCAAACTCTATCCTTACGAAAAGTTTGGCTAAAACCCATATTCCCGTAATAAGCGAAGAAGAAAATACAGTGCCGTATTCGATAAGAAAAAACTATACGAATGTTTGGCTTCTTGACCCCTTAGACGGCACAAAAGAATTCATAGGAAAGCATGACGATTTCGCCATAAATATAGCTCTTATAAAGGATCATCAACCTGTTTTCGGATTAATATATCTTCCCGTAAATAAAGAAATATATTACGCAATCAAAGGACAAGGAGCGTATTTAATAACCCAAGAGGATGAAAAGAAAAAGCTTCCTTTTGCAGAAAGAAAATCAAAAGAATATATCTTCCTGAAAAGTCGTTCACATCCCGACAAACATCTGGAAGAATACATTAGCAATCTAACAAGAAAAAAAGATAAAATAAATGTAAAAATAGTTGGAAGTTCCATAAAGTTTTGCGAGATAGCAAAGGGGAGTGCGGACGAATACACGCGTTTCAATGCAACGATGGAGTGGGATACCGCAGCTGGACAAATCATTATAGAAGAAGCAGGTAAAACATTCATCGACCATCAAACCAACGCTCCTATGAGATACAATCGAGAAAATCTAAAAAACGGAGGGTTTACCATTTGTTAAAATGTTTAGGGCGTTCCCATTACAGCATAAAAAAGTAATTCCGTTGTACTACATTAAGCGACTGTGAAAAACAGTTGAGTTTTTAAGCTAACGTAAAAATATTGGCGATTTTATAATCTTTTGATTATCAATATTGTATTTTAACGTTAGTTGGAATTACTTTTTAACGCCGTAATAGTCGGGCTATTACTACTCACTCTTTTTGCCCGCAAAAGCGGGCGGGCAAAAAGGAGTTCAAACACGACGTTCTATCCCTAACGCGAGCAAAACTAAAACACACTTTCTTTCGCCTCTTTTTAATCTTCAAATGCTTTAACTAAACAATCCAATCCTTGATTTTGGAATAAACGTCTAAAGAACTCAATAAATCTATATGTTTGTTCTCATAAGCTATCCAGGTGTTATTTTTTTTAAAGTTTAAATTTTTATTCTTGTTTTTATGTATTCCTAAAGCACTTGCTACCTCGACTAAACCATCTCCCTTTAATTTTGGATTCTTCACTTTTGTTTCTTTACTAACGGTTGCCGCAATAC
>JALWSJ010000172.1 GCA_026993705.1 Flavobacteriales bacterium | reverse complement strand
TTTTTGGATACATCTTTCATAACTTCAACCATCGCATCTTGGTTTTCGTTTTGAACATCTGCTTGAATTTGTGCTTGTGCAGCGGATACTGCTTGTTGTGGTGGTGGTGCTATAGGATTGTGCATGCTTGGAGCAAATACAGGTTTGGGAGCATTTGGGTAACCCGCTACATCATGAGAACTGCTCCCTATGTTAGAAATGTTTTGAAAAGCATTACCAAAGTTATTCTTTGATTGATTTAACAGTTGCGTAGAAACTACTGAAAGTTTTGTGCCAAGAATTCTACTCGACATATCGTTAAATGGATTACCAAAAGGATTAACTTTGTCTAAAAGATTTGCACTAGAAGCTACCGTAGCCAACGCTGCACTCGTTACTCCACTAGCGACACTAACTGGAGCTGCTTGTAATCTTGCTGTATTGTATTGCCCTTCTTTTATACTTACTTTTGGAGCATCACTCATAATTTGTCCATAGATAAGACTTTCACCTAAAGCTCTACCTCCGTCTGCAAGTTTCATCATTCTATTGAAGTTTTTACTAGGCTTTTCAAAGAAACCTTTTGATGGCTTAGGATCATTCCCCATCTGCATATTATATGCACCCTCTAAGGCTTTAAGTTTCTTTTGTTGCCTTATGTGCATCTCTTCAGTACCACCACCATTTAAAGCGTTTTGTTCTGCGAAGCGTGCTTTCATATCCGCAACTTTATTATCGTACTTTTGAGTGTAGTCAATTTGTTCTGCAATACTTGGTTTGTTTACCGTACTGCCCGAATTTTGTGGTATAATAGTGGTATCATTGTTATTAAGGGAGCTATTATGAACATTATTCTTTGGTTGATTGGTGGTGCTGTTGTTGGTACTGGTATTTTGTTTGTTGGTACTTATATCACTGGTATCATTTGGCATAGAGTTTTGGGAAGAGCTTGATTTAGTCCCATCCCATATTCCTTTAATTCCTTTCCCTACATACCCTTTCTCAACACTAGCTACACCTTTATTGTTTTTAACATAGTTCTCTAATTCAGGATTTTTCTTTAAGTTAATATGCTCGCCTGCCTTAACATCTTTCATTATAGATTTTCCATCATTTCCAACTCTCCCCGTATCATAAGAAAAATCTTCGTTGGCTACATATTTCCCATCTAGTTTATTTTTGAATCTATGTCCAAACTCGGCTAATGCAGTACCCGTTGTGACACCTACTGTACCTAAAGCTGCTATAGAAGCTGTTTCAGCATTTTCATCAGACATACCAAATCTCGATTTAAAAAAGTCTTTAACCCCATCTTTCCCATGAGAAAGTGCATTTGTGGCTAATCTTTTTAAATTCATCGCCTCTTGTGTCTGATTGAAATTTTTCATAGCTTGAACATCTTCGTGGAAATCAGAATCTACATAAGCACCGTATTTATCTCCAGTATTTGAAGTACTACACTTTCCAAGAAATCATCCAGTTTTGAGTAAAAAATCCACAAACTTATTAGGCTTGTAAGTCCTATTATTCGAACTCTGTTTATTTTCCTTCAAAAACTGATTTGATTTAATG
>JALWSJ010000171.1 GCA_026993705.1 Flavobacteriales bacterium | reverse complement strand
TCGTTGCACTACACTACTTTTAACGCCGTAATGGTCGGGCTATCACTACTCACTCTTTTGTGTTGCATAAGTGCAACAACACAAAAGGAGTTCAAACACGCCGTTCTATCCCTAACGTGTGTGAAATGAGTGGTAAGAAAATGAGTTTTAGTTTCTTTAGACGATGAAAAAAATCTTTGCATAGCACCCGCTATGGAAATATTTTTTGAAGAAGGATAAAGAAAATAAAAACATTTTATGGTGCTCATTTTATATACGTTAGGGATACGTCCCTAACGCGAGTGAAATTGGCGGAGAGAAAGTGAATTTTAGTTTCTTTATACGTTGAATGTTTTCTATACAATAGCTACAGCTAAGGAAATGAAAACAAAAACAGACTCCATACATTAACAAAAACAAAACAATGAAAAAAATTATCAAAACAGTATTAATAATAGTTTTAGCTTCAGCTTTATTCGGAGTCGGATGTCTGGCATTAATCAACGAAAAAAAGCCCGAAACCGCAGAAGTTGACTCCTCCGAAGCCCTTGAAATGGCAAATAAAATGCTAAAGGCTATTCATTATGAGGAGTGGCAAAAAACAAAAATAGTAAAATGGGATTTTAAAGACCTAAGAAGTTTTGTTTGGGATAAATACAATAACCATATACAGGTAAAGTGGAAGAAAAATGATGTTCGCCTGAACCTATCCGATTTAGAAGATTATGTGGTATTCCATAACCAAGACAAAGTAAGTGACTCAATAAAAGCAAAAGAACTAAAAACCAAAGCGTGGGAATATTTTTGCAATGATTCCTTTTGGTTAAATGCCCCGGCAAAAGTCTTTGATGAAGGAACGACACGTTCGGTAGTAACCGAAGAAAACGGAGAAAAAGGTTTGCTTGTGAGTTACAATTCTGGAGGAGCAACACCAGGTGACTCTTACCTTTGGTTTTTAGATGAGGAAGGTTTACCTTACAAATACAAAATGTGGGTTTCCATCATACCTGTTGGCGGAACGGAAGCCACGTGGGCAAAATGGAAAAAACTAAAAACCGGAGCACTCATAGCAACCGAACACGAGCTAACCGTTTTTAAGATTTTAATAAAAAACCTAAACGCAGGAAGCACCTTAGAAGAAATAGGGCAACCTCAAGACCTATTTGATGAACTAACCATAAAAGAACAAGAATGACAAGATTAAGCGTTAATATCAATAAAATAGCTACGTTAAGAAATGCAAGAGGAGGTGATGTACCCAATGTAATTGAGTTTGCTAAGAAAATAGAGCAATACGGAGCACAAGGAATAACGGTACACCCACGCCCCGACGAACGCCACATTACCTACCAAGATGTTTTGGATTTAAAAAAAGTGGTAACTACAGAATTTAACATTGAGGGAAACCCTAGAGAGCAAAAGTTTGTAGATTTGGTGCTAAAAGTAAAGCCAGAACAAGTAACCCTAGTTCCTGATGAGCAAGGACAACTTACCTCCAACCACGGTTGGGATACGGTAGCGAACCGTTCTTTCCTTAAAGAAATACTACAAGTCTTTAAACAAGCGGGTATTCGTAC
>JALWSJ010000170.1 GCA_026993705.1 Flavobacteriales bacterium | reverse complement strand
CCTTTTTGAATGCAATAGTCCGACACCTTTTTTTCTTTAAGTTTTGATTTTATTTTTTGCTTTCCCCATTTTTTTATTCTGAATTTACCTTCGGTAAACGCTATGGCGAAGCGTTCTTCGTTCAGGTAGTTTTCCGAAATGAGTGTAGCGATTACATTTTCACGTTCTTCCTCTGTTAGCGGATATTCATACAGTTTTTTTTCTACGTCGGAGTGGCTACGCTCTTGATAAGCACAAAAATACTTTAGTTTTTCCAAGGCTTGAGCGTAGGTGTATGCCATACGATTTATTGATTATATTCTTTAAGAGCAACCGACAAACATTTAACGGATTTCTGCAGGGATTCTTTGTTGAGGACATACGCCAATCGTACTTCTTGTTTTCCTAACCCTTTTGTAGCGTAAAACCCTGTGGCTGGAGCCAACATAACCGTTTCGCCGTTGTAATCAAATTCTTCCAATAGCCACTGGCAGAATTTATCGGCATCATCTATCGGAAGTTGAGCTATGGCGTAAAAAGCACCTTGCGGTTTGGGGCAGGTAACGCCTTCTATTTCATTAAGTCCATCTACAAGGATATTTCTGCGTTCAACATATTCATTAATAACGTTGTCGAAATAACTTTGTGGTGTTTGCAGGGCAGCTTCTCCGGCTATTTGTCCGAAGGTTGGAGGGCTAAGGCGGGCTTGTCCGAATTTTAGAGCAGATTCCATAAACTCTTTATTTTTACTGATTAAAGCTCCTACTCTAGCACCACACATACTATAACGTTTGGAAACAGAGTCGATAAGAATAACGTTGTTTTCTATTCCTTCGAGATTCAGTGCTGAATAATGTTCCGCACCGTCATAGCAAAACTCGCGATAGACTTCATCGGCAAAAAGGAACAAGTCATGTTTTTTGACTAAATCTCTGAGCGTTTCTAGTTCTTTCTTACTGTAAAGGTATCCTGTAGGATTACCAGGGTTGCAAATAAGTATTCCTTTGGTTTTCGAAGTGATAAGTTTTTCAAAATCTTCGATTGGCGGAAGGGCAAATCCATTCTCAATTTTAGCTGTAACGGGAACTACATTGATGTTTGCCGTTGTTGCAAAACCGTTGTAGTTGGCATAAAATGGTTCGGGAATGATGAGTTCGTCGCCTTCATTTAGGCATGTTTGAAAGGCAAATACTAAGGCTTCAGAACCTCCCGTTGTAATCATTATTTCGTTTTCGGGATTGAGGTTTATTCCTATTTTGGTATAATATTCAGCCAATCCTTTTCTGTAAGAGATAAAACCTGCGGAATGGCTATACTCCACCACTTTCATATCCAAGTGATGCATCGTATCCATCACGATTTTAGGTGTTTCAATATCGGGTTGACCGATGTTTAGATGATAGACTTTTTTGCCTTGTTTTTTTGCCTTTTCAGCAAATGGCACCAATTTACGAATTGGTGAAGCAGGCATTTGTTTTGCTTTTTTAGATAATGTTGGCATGCTGTAATATGTTTTAGACTTGCAAAGTAACAAAAATACTTATTTGTAGAAAGGCTCTTTTGTGAATAGATGTAATT
>JALWSJ010000169.1 GCA_026993705.1 Flavobacteriales bacterium | reverse complement strand
ATCCAATTTCATTAATAATCGGAATCGCAATCACCGTCCCTCGTTTTAGTTTTTCAAATATTTTTTGTTCAAGAGCCTCCATTACAATTTTTACCCCCGTAATCTCATCACCGTGCATACCCGCACAAAACAACATCGTAGGCCCATCCTCTTCCGCTCTAAAAACCTCCACTTCCACCAATACATATTCGCCGTTAATCAATTTTGCCACAGGAAGTTGAACCAGTTTATGTTCTCCCTTTTCAATGGTAATATCTCCTATTTTCATAATTTTAAATTTTATTATTATTTGGGCGTTCCCCACTTTTACAAAAACAACATTTCGCTCAGGCGAAACGATGTTTTTGTAAAAGTGGGTCGGGCTATCCACTATATCTTTTGGGTTGCATAAGTGCAACAACCCAAAAGGATGCCGTTCCTATCCCTAACGCGAACAAAATTGGCGGATAGAAAGTGAATTTTTGGTTTCTTAGACAATGAAGAAGTATAAAGGAATCAAAAAAAACACTTTATACCGTCTATTTTGTTCGTGTTAGGGATACGTCTCTAACGCAAGTGGAATGAGTGCAAAGCAAACGGAATCTAGGATTTATTCAGATAACGTATATTTTATTACCCTGCCTATTCCATTCAATAAAACCACCATTGCCACAACCAAAACACCAAGCCAATCATTCCCAAACTACCATACAAAAAGGTTTGCGTAAACGAATAACCTTGTTCGCGTTGGTATCGTGCATAAATATACGAAATTACAATAGATAAAAGGATGCCAATGCTTAAAAAGTACACTTGCGTTTGGTACACAATACTAATCTTTTTTAATAAATAAGTAGTAAAAGTTAATACATAGAATAGCTGTGTTGGTTACGATTACAGGAATAGACCCAAGTAAGAATCCATAAGCCACAAACAAAGCACATCCTACCGAATTAACCAATCGTAACACTTTAATATCCTTCATCAAAAAGGAAATTAAAACACCTAAAGAGGCTAAATATCCCACCCATTCTGTTGTTGTAATACCAAAAATCATAAATCTTATTTTTTAAAAACTGTAGGTTACACCTCCCAAGAGGTTAAACGTATAAACTGGGTAGTTTGTCCAATTTTGATATTTTTTACCTACTATATTATTAAAGTTGATAAAGGCAGATAGCCGTTTGTTGTAACGGTACTCAAAGCCAAGGTTAGCATCAACAAATGGTTTCAAATCGTAGATGTATCTTCCTTTTGTATCTGGGGTAATACCTTCTACGGGTCTTAACGAATAGGTTTTTCTACTGCCGATTACTTGCAGGTTCAAACGAGCAATGATTTTATCGGCGAGGTCATATACGCCTAAGATGGAGAATTTATAATTGGGTTTTTGCCACGCATAATTTTCATTAAGAGTAGAGTAGTTGTAATACTCTCCCTTAGCATAGAGTTTAATCTTTTCATGCAAACGATAACCTATTTGTGCAGAAAGTGTTGTCTTGTCAATAGAGTCATAAACAATATTGAATTTGTTTTGATAACTATACATTGTATCCACAACAAACAATGGCATATTTCCTATTTTTTCAAATTGTGCTTTTAAGTTAAAAGAAACACTTGCACTGATAGAGCCTTTAAAACCTCCGTAAAAATTAATACGTTGGTTAGTGTTTCTATACGCCATTGTTGTATTTCCGTAATACAGCGTAGAAATATTTTCCAATACATACGGATTTTGTTTGCGTATGCCGTTGAAGGTGTTTTGTTGTAGCCCTCCTGTTATTCCTACATAAGGAACAAAAATGTTGTTAAATAAACTGTAGCTTGCACTTAAATCTGGATAAAAGTAAAAACGGGCTACGCTTGTAAAGTCGGCGTGTATTCCAGCCCCTACTTTTGCTAAAAAGTTCTTTCTTTTTGTTTTGATGTATGGGTTAATTTTTAATACCGTGTTACCAAATTGTGTAGAGGTTAATACTGGCGGTAACGGAGTAATATTAGCAGGATAATAAACTGGTTGTTTTAACGAGTTGACTTGCAGGCTTACATCCGCTCCTGCTTCTTCTCTACCGATGAATTTATGCAGGTTGCTTTTTAGGGCAAAATCAAGTTCATTTACTTTTGTTAGTCCATTCAGGTAGTAAAAATCAAAAGCAGTTTGGTGGCTAAATTTTGAGCTGTCTCGGGCTGTATGTCGATACATTGCCGAGTACGAAACAGTTTGATAGACTTGTTTGGTTGTGTCTTTTGAGTTTTTGTAACTTTCTGGTATTAAGGTGTCAGCTTTTTGATAGCCGTAGTAGTTGAACTTATTGCGTTCGTACGTAATGTTGGTATAAAACGTTGAGTTTCTTTTAATGTGTTTATAAAAGGCGTCTAAATAATTGTCGCTAAACAAATTCGTGCCTACGTTTTTTAGGTTGGTAAGCGAACTGTAATGTTTGACGTTCACTCCCCACGATTTTGTTTTAGAACGTAACGAAGAATAATAAATATCAGCATAAGGACGTGTGTAAGTACCCAAACCTACTTTTGCATAGCCTCTATAAAGTTTTTCTAACGGTTCTTTTACCTTTATTTTGGCGGGTTTAATCGGTTTGGCTTCAAAATCCACATCGATATGTACAGGTTCTATATAGTATTTTATTGGTGGTATTTCTATAGTTGAGTCGCTGAGTTGTGGTGCTGTATTTAGTTTTTCTGACTTGGCAATGGTTCGTTTCAGGTCGTTGTTTGCCTCAAAAACTTCCGTTCCTCCTTGTGCCGAAACAAAGTATGTAAGGCATGAGAATATACCTATCATGAACAGTTGTTGAATGGTAAAAGAGGGCTTGTGTGTTGGTGTGTTAGGGATAGAACGGCGTGTTTGAACTCCTTTTTGCCCGCCCGCTTTTGCGGGCAAAAAGAGTGAGTAGTGATAGCCCGACCCTTGTGGTAACGCCCTAAAAATAATGTTATGTAAAGTCTTTAGTGTTCGCATTGTTCAGGTATTTTTATTGGTGGTTTAAGTCCAATTCTTCGATGTTTTCTTCTTGGTCTTTTTGGGTGTTTTCGACTTTTTCCAAAGCATCGATGTATTCAATTCTATCGCGAGCCAATTGCTTAATTTCTTGTTTGTCCTTACCTTGGTAGTTGTCGATAACACTTTGCAAACTTGCTCGTGCGTTGTAGTAATCTTTTTGAGCTATAAAGTTGTCGCCCAGTAAGATAATAGCTTTTGCAATCCAGTAGTCATAGCTAGGTTTTTGGTTGACAAGCTCCATAATTTCGAGTTCGCATTCTTCGTTTTTGTTTTGTTCAAATAGTATTTCTGCTACATAATATTTTGCCTCTGCTCCTTTGATGCTCTTCGTACTTTTGTTGCAGGCTCTTAACACGTCAATAGCTTCGTCAAACTGTTTGGTCTCGCGTAAGGATAGTCCTTTTATGCGTAGTGCTTCGGTTTTTGTGTTGTCGTCTATTCCGTCTAAATTTAGCACCTTGTCAGCGTAAGTGATAGCATTTGGATAGTCTTTGAGTTTCCAATATGCAACCATTTGTTTCATGATGGCAGATTTTATGTTTTCGGCACTGCCTGCCACTTTTTCAAGTTCGCTAAATAGTTTTACAGCATTGGCATAATCGCCTTTAGCAAAATAGATTTGACCGCCGTATAGTAAGGCTTCTTCATAATCGTCATTATTAGGTTGAGCAATTACGGCTAAATAATGTTCAAGTGCTTCGTCTTGGGTAGTAGTGTATAGGCAGTTAGCTAAATAGAAGTGTGCGTCAATTGCATTTTTCCCGTTAGGCACTTTTTGCAGATAAATTTTAGCTTCTTTTTCGATGGCGTTGCAGTCGCCTTTGTTCCAAGCGTTAAACACTGGTTCCCATAGGGCAGAGTCAATCTCGGAGGTAGCCACTTGTATTCCTCTTTGTTGTAGCCAATCATAATACCCAGGTAGGTTATCTTCTCCCTCAAATACACTTTTCATTAAGGCAATAGCCGATTCGTTTTCTACCGTAGCCGATGGATAATCGTTGAGTACCTTATTGATGTATTTTCGTGCTTCAGTATAGTTTTTCTCTCGAACATAAATCCCCGCTAAATTAACTGTCATTTCTGGTACGTATTTGTTGTTGGGGTAATTGCGAATAAAATCCTTATAGACTTCTTTGGCTTTTTCGTTCTCGCCTTGTTGTTGGTAAGATTGTGCCAACTCACGCAACGATAATATTTGATAGGTCGAGTTTGGGTGGCGTTCGGTCAATTCTTTTAAGGTTTGTGCCTTGCCTTTGTTGTCGCCCAACAAACCTTGCGATTTAGCTTTTTGAAAATAAGCATAAGACAAATCTCCTTTGCCTATTTCTATGGCTTTTGTATAATTTTCTACAGCTCTTTTGTCGTCAGGTAACAAATAATAAGCATCTGCCAAACGTAAATAAGCATCTTGTAGTTTGTCTTTATCTACGCGGTCTTTTAGCTGAATGAAATTACGAAAAGCGGTAATGGCTTTTTCTAAATTCTGCTTTCTGTCCGTCGTGTTGATAGATGATTTATTGAGTTCTCCGTTTTTAAAAGGTTTAGCTTTCATAAAATAAGCATACGCCACACTATAATCGGCATCGCGATAGACATTAGTCAAGGCTGAACCGGGTTCTAAACGAAATTCCACATATTTATTAATGGCGTTATCATAATCTCCTTTTTTATAAAAAGATTCTCCCATCCAGTAAAGAGCCGATGCGTTTATTTTTTTGTCGGTTGGGTATTTTAGCGATTGATTAAATTTTTGAATAGCTTCGTCATATTGATGGTTTAAGAATAATTCAACACCGCGGTTGTAGGCAATGTTTTGGTAGGCTTTTTTTACGCGGTAATCTTTCTTTTTAATCTGCTCAATAGATTGTAACGCTCGATCATAATCTTTGGTGGTCATATAGGCCTTGATTAAAAATTCATAGGCTTCGTCCAATTGGTCAGAGTTAGGGTACTTGTCGATGTATTCTAAAAACGCTTGTGTAGATTCGCTGTAAGGTCCATTGGTTTCGTAAGCCAGTTTTGCATAGTTAAACAAAGCGTTTTCTTGTATCTCTGGGTTGAAATGTAACTTACTCGCCGATTGAAAAGCATTGCGTGCTTCTGGTTTATCTCCTTCTTTAAGAAAGCAATCTGCTAATTGATACAACGCTACTTGCGAAAGCGAGTCTCTTTTAGTAACCACAGGTTTAAAGTTTTTTATTGCATTTTCACAATCGTGTATTTTGTAATACGAGTTGGCTAATTGGTAGTTAGATATTCGGTCTGATTTAGCTCGTTTTTTAAACTCTTTTAAATAAGGAATAGCATCTTTGTACATACGTTGGTGATAATATGCATCGCCAATAAGTTTTGCAAATTCAGCCTTTCTCTTTTTGCTGATGTTTTCAAAATAAGCAGGAGCATAATCCGTCAATTCCTTAAACTTTCCTTGCTTATGGTAAATTTGTGCGACATAATAAGGTACAATGTTTTTAAACATTTCAGCATCCGAAATCGCTTTAAACCCATTCAATGCCGTTTGGTAATTCCCTTCGGTGTAAGCAATATGGCTAAAGTAATAGATGGCTGGAATTTGATATGCTGATGAAATATCTTTTATTTCAGCAAAGTGAATTTTGGCTTTGTCGTATTGCTTTAAGTAAAAATAGCTATAAGCCAATTTAAACTCGTACTCAATCTTTTCTAAATCGGAAAGAAAATAAGGGTCAACTTTTTCAAAATACTCAATGACAGCTTTGAATTTTTTTAGTCTGTACTTTTGTTCACCTAATAAAAAATAAACGCGTTGAGCCTTTGCGTGGTCAGGATGGTTTACAGCAAATTGCGTCAACAGATACTCGGCATCTTCGTGAAATAGTTCTAAAGCACAAAGAGCATAATAGTATTCCGCATCTATTTTTATTGCGTCTTCCACGTCGGTGAATAAGGTTATTACCTCTTTAAACTTATCTTGTGCCGAACTGTACTTTTCTTTGTCAAATAAATCTTGAGCATCTTCGTAAACCTTGTAAGGCGAAGTGTATGCCAATGTGCTTTGGGCGTAAGTAATTCCTGTAGCCGAAGATGTTGCCAAAAGAATGAAAAATATTTTTAATAGCGTTTTCATAATACCTTTATGAGCTTTTTAGTAATGTTTTCCCGTATGCGTTAATGCATACAAAAGGAATTAACTTATAAAGGTAAAGTCAAGATAGACAAAATAAAGTGGGAAGGGTAGATTTTTGTTAACGCACCGATGTTAATTGGTTGCGTCTTTGTCGCTTTTATTGATGAAAAAATAAAGCCCGATTAAACCTGCTACAATCAGAATTGGAATAACCCATGAATGCAAAATAAAAATAGAAAGCATAAGCACAGGAAAGGCAAAGATTAAAACCAAATGAAAAACGCCTTGATATTTCTTGTTGTTAGAACTCATATCTGCAAAAATAACAATTTTATAAGAGTTCGAGTTTAGCAAACTAAAAAATAATTTGTTTCTTTGTATATTGGAC
>JALWSJ010000168.1 GCA_026993705.1 Flavobacteriales bacterium | reverse complement strand
ACCCGCCCTACTTTTTAACGCCGTAATGGTCGGGCTATCCGCTATATCTTTTGCCCTCCAAAAGGAGGGAGGGCAAAAGGATGCCGCTCCTATCCCTAACGTCAGACTGTCTAAAAACCCTAAGAAACTTGAAAACAAGAATTATAACACATTGATAATCAGATGTAAATTTTACTGTAAATTAGGTTTTTAGACAGTCTGACATGTATAAAATGAGCACATAGAAAATGAGTTTTAGTTTCTTTAGACGATGAAAAAAATCTTTGCATAGCACCCGCTATGGAAATATTTTTTGAAGAAGTATAAAGGGAATAAAAACATTTTATGGTGCTCATTTTACACAGGTTAGGGATTTCAACTAACGTAAAAATAAAATACTGATAATCAAATAATTATAAAATAGCTGGTATTTTTACGTTAGCTCAAAAACTCAACTGTTTTTCACAGTCGCTTAATAGTCCCTAACGCGAACGAAATAAGTGCATAAAAAGTGGAATTTCAGTTTCTTTTAAACAACAAAAACCAGAATTGATATTTATCATACTTTCACAGACGCATAAAATATACTTTTGCAAGACTACATTTCCAAACCTAAACAATACACCTTAACGATGATAAACCAACAATTAATCAATCCCAAAAGCATTGCCGTTATAGGCGGTTCCAATCACCTCAATAAACCCGGTGGTAAAATTGTTCAAAACCTGCAAGATGGTAAATTCAAAGGTAAACTTTATGTAGTAAACCCCAAAGAAAAAGAAGTACAAGGTATTCCCTCCTATTCCTCCGTAGAAATTCTCCCCAATGTAGATTTAGCTATTATTGTCATTCCTGCTAAACATTGTTACCCTGTAATCGAAACATTAATCGATACAAAAAACACTAAAGCTTTTATCATCTTATCGGCAGGATTTGGAGAAGCGGGCGAAGAAGGTAAGTTAATCGAGCAACAAATCGTACAAAAAATAAACGATGCCAATGCCTCTTTAATCGGCCCTAATTGTATTGGTGTTATCAATCAACATTATAGTGGTGTATTCACCTCCCCCGTACCGACTTACGACAAAAACGGTTGCGATTTAATCTCAAGTTCGGGAGCTACCGCCGTTTTCATTATGGAAGCTGGAATGGGCTTAGGATTGAAATTTTCCAATGTGTATTCCGTTGGCAACGCCGCTCAAACCAGTGTTGAAGATGTATTGGAACACATGGACGAACATTTTGACAAAGAAAACGACCCAAAAATAAAACTACTTTACCTCGAAACCATTAAAAACCCAAAAAAACTACTCAAACATGCAACTTCTTTAATTAAAAAAGGTGCTAAAATAGCAGCTATAAAAGCAGGTAATACCGATGCAGGAAGTAGAGCAGCAGCCTCTCACACAGGAGCAATTGCCAACTCCGATATAGTGGTTCGGGCTTTATTTAAAAAAGCAGGAATCGTCTATTGTAGCAGTAGAGATGAGTTGATTACCGTTGCGTCTATTTTTAACTACAAAGAACTAAAAGGAAAAAACATTGCTATCATCACTCACGCAGGTGGCTCTGCCGTGATG
>JALWSJ010000167.1 GCA_026993705.1 Flavobacteriales bacterium | reverse complement strand
AACTAATTCGTCTGTGGTTGCAATTTCCTTTAATTGTTCAAAATTTTTATAGTTTTCACCTTCTGTTCCTGCAATTCCAATGTGTTCTTGTTGTACTTCATTTATTTGGGCAATACTGTCAACTATAGCGGTCAATCTTTTCGTCTGTCCGAACGAAATATTAACAATCATAAATGTTGTTAGAATAAATATGTTTTTTAATAGGTTCATTTTTTTTCGCTTGTCTGTTTACCTTGCCCATAACGGTTTAAATATGGTGCGTTTGGCATTTCAAAGTTCCAAATTTTCGGGCTTACACTATGTTTATTTATTGCTCTCATCTTGGGGTTTAGCACTATCTGCCAAATGCACTATATTTTTTGTTGTAGCACGTTATTTTATTCGGTTTTTTATTTCGTTCAATAGTTTATTTTGTTCGAGAATTTTTTCAAATTCTGCTTGTTGGTCAAATATGTTGTCCTTTCCAAAAAAGAGTTGACTTTCGTGATAGTAAAACAATGCCCAATTCAGACTTCCGTCAAAGATTACTAAATCTGTAGCGAAAAATATTCCTTCCCAATATTTAATAACCATTTTCCAAGTCAGCATAATTGCTTGTCCAGAATTATCAGAATCCACGAAAACATACTTGTCAAATGGAATTCCGAGATTATACAACCATTTTTTAATTTCAGAATCACAGTTTTCGTAGATTTGAAACTTACTTTCGGATTTGAAATAACCTTTCGTAAATGGACTCCAATCAGTTCCAGTTAAGTATCCCAACATTTTAGAAGAATTCAAATATTCTTTTACAATTTCAGTTCCTTTTTTATTTAGGAAATGAATTTGGTCTTTATGTTCTTTAGAAATCTTTTCGGCTTCTTCAGGCGACCAAAGAAATGACCAACTTTTTGGAAAGACAGTTTTATATTCCGCTAAATTTTCTTCTATAATGTTCATTTTTTTAATGTGCTACAACGTTAATATATAACGAAAATATAAAAATAATCGAGTTCGTCCGTATGATTTTGTTCTGTTTTTTATAAAGGATAAATATGTCCGTTATGAAAAATTATTACCTTTGCTTCGATATGTTTTCAAAATCGTGTGAATATGGGTTAAGGGCTATTATATATATAGCAAGACAATCTTATACCAATCAGAAAGTTGGAATGTCTGATGTTGCAGACGCAATTGATTCACCGAAAGCATTTACATCAAAAATATTACGACAATTAACAAAATCAGGATTGGTAAAATCGGTGAAAGGACCTTATGGAGGTTTTGAAATTGAACATGATAAATTGGCTGAAATAAAATTGAGTCAAGTTGTTGAATTGTTTGATGGAGAAGACGTTTATGTAGGTTGTGGATTAGGTTTAAGCAAGTGTGATTATAAACATCCTTGTCCGTTACATCATAAATTTATTCAAATTAGAAAGGATTTACAGCAAATGCTCGAAAATACGAATCTGTTGGAGTTGGTAGAAAGCAGTAAGGAAAATTTGTCGTGGTTAAATCGAAAAGCAATAAGCAGTATGTCAACTGAATAATGAAAGAAGTAGTCAAATATAAAACATAAAAACAATGGATATAACAGAACAAGCAATCGTTGGAGATGTTGTCGCAGAAAATTACAAAGCTTCAGCTATTTTTAAGAAACATAAAATAGACTTTTGTTGCAACGGCAATAGAAGTATAGATACCGTTTGTAAAGAAAAAGGTATTGCAACAAAAGAATTGATAAAAGAGTTAGAATCAACGTTAAAGGAATCCTCAGATTCGAACGATTATGACAACTGGGATATTGGTTTTTTGGCAGATTATATTTACAATACTCATCATAATTACATAGAAAAAAAGATTCCTGAAATTAAACAGTATTTGAATAAAATATGTAGTGTGCACGGAAGTGAACATCCTGAATTATTTGAAATTAGAACTCTTTTCTTTTCAAGTGGCGATGATTTGACGCAACACTTAAAAAAGGAAGAGTTGATTTTATTCCCCTTTATAAAAAAGTTGGCAGAACTAAAAAAAAATGGACAGAAATTAGAAAATCCTATACATTTTGGTACAGTAGAGAATCCAATTTCTATGATGATGCAAGAACACGATATGGAAGGTGTTCGTTTTAGGAAAATTGCCGAATTGACGAATGATTATACACCACCGAAAGATGCTTGTAACTCATACAAAACGACTTTTGCGTTGTTAAAAGAGTTTGAAGAAGATTTGCATAAACACATTCATCTAGAAAGCAATATTTTATTCAAAAAAGCAATAAAACTTGAAAAAGAATTAAGAGCATGAGGAAAGATATAGAGAATAGAGAAGATGTATCGAAATTGGTACATACTTTTTATGCTTTAATTCGTAAAGATGAATTGTTAGGTCCCATATTTAATAAACATATTAAAGAGGAACAATGGCCGGCTCATCTTGAAAAGTTAACCGATTTTTGGGAAACAAATTTGTTTGGAGTGTCTGCCTTTAAAGGAAGTCCGACAATGGCACATATTAAGGTAGATAAAGAGTTAGACTACGGAGTGGAACAAAAGCATTTTGGGCAATGGTTAACCATTTGGTTTAGTACGATTGATACTTTATTTGATGGTAAACGGGCAACACGTGCAAAAGAAGCTGCACGAAGAATGGCGGCAGGTCAATTTATGGCAATTTGGCATAATAGACTGGAGAATTAGATGATAAATAATACCATTTGAATATTGAAAATAGACGAAAGAAACTAAAACTCACTTTCTATCCGCCAATTTCACTCGCGTTAGGGATAGTAGCGACATCCTTTTGCCCTCCCTCCTTTTGGAGGGCAAAAGATATAGCGGATAACCCGACCCTAAAACACAAAACAAGCATTTCGCGAGAGCGATATGCTTGTTTTGTGTTTTAGGGGAACGCCCAAATTATACTGCTTAGTTTTATGGTTTTATTGATTTTTTGAAGTTATTAAAGTAAACTCTTTTCAAAAAGCCTACATTTGCAACTTATTAAAAGTATAAGATGAAGACTAAGACATTAAAGAAAAATAAAGTAAATGTAATTACAATGGGGTGCTCAAAGAATCTGTATGATTCGGAGGTGATGATGGGACAATTGCAGGCGAATAAGTTTGAGGTGGAGCATGAGTCGCAGTCAGGTGATGCGGAAATTGTGATTATTAATACGTGTGGATTTATTGATAATGCGAAGGAGGAATCGATTAATCAGATTTTGAGTTTTGTGGATGCTAAAAAAGAAGGGCTGGTTTCTAAGGTGTATGTTACGGGGTGTTTGTCGCAACGATATAAGGAAGATTTGGAACGAGAAATTCCTGATGTTGATGCTTATTTTGGGACAAAAGATTTGCCTAAATTATTAAAAACCTTAAAGGCGGATTATAAACATGAATTGGTAGGGGAGCGTTTGATTACTACGCCTACGCATTATGCTTATTTGAAGATTGCTGAAGGGTGCGACCGTCCTTGTTCGTTTTGTGCAATTCCTTTAATGAGAGGGAAGCACGTTTCTACACCGATTGAGGAGTTGGTTGAAGGGGCAAAGAAATTGGTTGCGAAAGGAACGAAAGAGATTATTTTGATTGCTCAGGATTTGACTTACTACGGTTTGGATATTTATAAGAAAAGAGCTTTAGCAGATTTGCTGAATGAATTATCTAAAATTGAAGGCTTGGATTGGATTCGTTTGCATTATGCGTATCCTTCGGGATTTCCAGAAGATGTATTGGATGTGATGCGTGAAAATCCGAAGGTTTGTAATTATATAGATATTCCTTTACAACATGCTTCGACTAAAATGTTAAAGGCTATGCGAAGGGGGATTACGAAAGAGAAAACAACGGAATTGGTAAATAAACTGAGAGAAAAAGTGCCTAATATAGCAATTCGTACTACGTTGATTGCTGGTTATCCGGGGGAAACGGAAGAAGATTTTCAGGAAATGTATGATTGGGTAGAGGAGATGAAATTTGACCGTTTAGGGATATTTACCTATTCGCATGAAGAAAATACGCATGCGTTTAATTTTGAAGACGATGTTCCGCAAACAGTGAAACAAGAAAGAGCGGAAAAAATAATGGATTTACAGTCAGGAATTTCGTACGAATTGAACCAAAAGAAAATAGGCAATGTTTATGATGTTTTGTTTGATAGAGTAGAGGGTGATTATTTTATAGGTAGAACGGAATTTGATTCTCCTGATGTGGATAATGAAGTGCTGGTTAAAAAAGATAAAAACACGTATGTTCGCTTAGGGGATTTTGCTAAAGTAAAAATAACAAGTGCCGACCATTTTGACCTTTATGGTGAATTGGTAGAGGAAGGAGAGTAGGAGATTGAGTACCTCAAATTTTAAAAGAATATGATAACAGAAGAAAAATTTATTTTTGACAAGTCCCTTGATGTTTTTGTGGAGGGCGAAGTAACGCACAAAAGCCCTTCAAATATTGCTTTGGTGAAATATTGGGGGAAAACAGGAGAGCAAATACCAGCCAATCCTTCGATTAGTTTTACGTTAAGAAATTGTACAACTATCACCACATTAAAATTTGTACCCTCTTCACGACATTCGTTTAAAGTTTTTGTGGAAGGAAAAAGAGAAGCGTCTTTTGAGCCTAAGATTAGAAAATTCTTTATTAGAATTGTAAAATACTGTCCTTATATAGCACAATATGAATTTACGATTGATACCATGAATACTTTTCCGCATAGCAGTGGAATAGCTTCTTCTGCTTCGGGGTTTAGTGCGTTGGCTCTTTGTATCATGTCTTTAGAAAGAGATTTGAATCCGGCAATGACAGATGAGTATTTTAGACAAAAGGCTTCTTTCTTAGCTCGTTTAGGGTCGGGGAGTGCTTGTCGTTCCGTCTATTCTGGAATTGTAGAATGGGGGAGAAGTGATGTGTTTGAAGGGAGTTCTGATTTGGTTGCTATTCCTTTTAATAAAGCTCATAAAGTTTTTTATGATTTTCAGGATACAATCTTGTTGGTAGATAAAGGTGAAAAGGAAGTCAGCAGTACGGTTGGACACGGATTAATGTATAATCATCCATTTGCTACAGCTCGGTTTGAACAAGCTCGTGAACATTTGGCTGAATTAAAAGTAGCATTGGAAGAGGGAGATGTAAAAGAGTTTACTCGTATTGTAGAATCTGAAGCCTTGACACTTCACGCAATGATGATGACTTCTAATCCTTATTTTATGTTGATGAAACATAACACCTTGAAGATAATTGAAGAGGTGTGGGCTTATCGTAAAAAGTACGACTTAAATCTAACCATAACCTTAGATGCAGGAGCTAATGTACATTTATTGTATCCCAAAGAGGAAACCGAACAAGCCATGCGTTTGATAAATGATAAGTTGATTCATTATTGCGAAAAAGGAAATTACATAATGGATGAAGTAAGTACAGAAAACGATGATTTTGAAGAATAAAATGAGAGAAAAGAAAGATTATATTCTTTTAGTGTTAAAAGGAATGGCCATGGGGGCAGCTGATGTTGTTCCTGGTGTTTCAGGAGGTACAATTGCCTTTATAACGGGTATTTATGAGGAGTTAATTGCCACGATTAGTGCGGTAAATTTAGACGCTCTTCGTACATTGAAAGAAAAAGGCGTAAAAGAAGCATGGAAAGCGATAAACGGAAATTTTATTGCTTCTATTTTTTTAGGTATTGCCATAAGCATAGCTTCTTTGGCTAAGTTGATTACTTATTTATTAGAACATGAACCCGTATTGCTTTGGAGTTTTTTCTTCGGGTTGGTTTTTGCCAGTATTTTGTATGTAGGAAGGCAAGTAAAAGAATGGAGTATAAGCACAATTATTAGTTTGAACGCGGGAGCTTTTATTGCATATTACATCACAACACTACCACCAATGGCTCAAAACGATTCATTACCCTATATTTTCTTTTCGGGAATGATTGCTATTTGTGCGATGATTTTACCTGGTATTTCTGGGAGTTTTATTTTGCTAATTTTGGGGTCGTATCAAACTGTTTTACATGCAGTAAAGAATGTAGAGATAGTTAAACTTATGACTTTTATAACAGGTTGCATTGTTGGACTATTGGCATTTAGTAGAGCATTGAAGTGGATGTTTGCTAAACATCACGATCTAACAGTTGCTCTACTTACAGGATTTTTAATCGGTTCGTTAAATAAAATTTGGCCTTGGAAACACATTGAGCAATTTAGAATGAATAGCCATGGAGAATGGGTTCCTTATTTAGATACGAATGTGAATCCATCCAATTATGATATTCCTGTTTTATCTTCATTGAATGAACAAGGAATACCGGAGTTATATAAAAACGCTGATTCTCAGATACTTTATGCGTTGTTGTTTTGCTTAATCGGTTTTGTGTTAATTTTTGGAATGGAAGTATTAGCAAAAAAGATGCATAAAAAGTAAAATATTTCTTTGCTGAAATAAAAATTGTTTATATATTTGCACTCGCTATCTGATAGCAAACAAATTTGAACTTATTACTACGGTAATATATACAAAATAAAGTAGAGCAATCTGTATCTAAC
>JALWSJ010000166.1 GCA_026993705.1 Flavobacteriales bacterium | reverse complement strand
TATTATTTCAAAACTTACGTAAAAAAAGGGAAAAAGAAGCAGGGGTTTCTCTTGGAAAAAATAAAGGGGGACGGCAAAATAGAGTGAAGATATGAAAATAATAGTACCTATGGCGGGAAGAGGTTCTCGCCTAAGACCACATACATTAACCATTCCCAAACCATTAATTCCCGTAGCGGGAAAGCCGATTGTTCAACGTTTGGTAGAAGACATAGCGAGTGTTTGCAGAGAAAAAGTAGATGAAATTGCCTTTATAATAGGCGACTTCGGAGTAGAAGTAGAAAAGAATTTGATAAAAATTGCCGAAGATTTAGGAGCGAAAGGAACGATATATCATCAAGAGGAAGCCTTGGGAACGGCACATGCTATTTTATGTGCCAAAGAATCCTTAAAAGGAAACGTAGTCGTAGGATTTGCCGACACATTATTTAAAACGGGTTTTACCATAGATAAAGACGCTGACGGAATTATCTGGGTTAGTCAAATCGACGACCCGAGTGCTTTTGGTGTGGTTCAGTTGGATGAAAATAACATCATTACCGATTTCGTGGAAAAACCGCAGACTTTCGTTTCTGATTTAGCTATTATCGGAATTTATTACTTCAAGTCAGGCGAAAACTTAGCAGAAGAACTACAATATTTGATAGACAACGACATCAAAGAAAAAGGCGAGTACCAATTGACGAATGCTTTGGAAACGATGAAACAAAAAGGCGTAAAGTTCACTACGGGAAAAGTTGATGAATGGTTAGATTGCGGTAATTATAAAGCAACGGTATATTCCAACCAACGTGTTTTAGAAAATGAATTTAGCGAAGGCAAAGACAATGTTTCCCCGAAGGCAACGTTAGAAGATTGCATCATTATTGACCCTTGTTTCATCGGAGAAAATGCCGAAGTAAGAAATAGTATTATCGGGCCACACGTTTCCATCGGAAAAAACAGTGTCATCAATGATTCGATGATAAAAAACACCATTATCCAAAACGAAACAAAAATAAACGGAGGTTTAATCTCAGATAGTATGATAGGCAATTTTGTTAAATTCAAAGGCAATTGGAACGAATTAAGCATTGGCGACTATACAGAGGTTAAGTAAAGGGAAGATTTGGGCGTTTCCCTAATTTACAAAAATAACATATCGCTCTCGCGAAACGTTGTTTTTGCAAATTAGGGTCGGGCTATCCACTATATCTTTTGGGTTGCATAAGTGCAACAACCCAAAAGGATGCCGTTTCTATCCCTAACGTGTAACAGATGAGTGCAAAGAAAACGGAATTTAGTTTTCTTAGACGATGAAAAATTCTTTTACATAGCCCCAGCTATGGAAAATAATTTTGAAGAAGTATAAGGAAAATAAAAACGTTTTATTGTGCTTAGATGTTACGCGTTAGGGATTCCAACTAACGTAAAAATATCGCACTGAATATCAAATAGTTATAAAATTGTTATTTTTTTACGTTAGCAACAAAACTCAACTGTTTTTTACACAGTCGCTTAATAATCCCTAACGCATAAGAAACAAGTAAAACATGAAAAATACATACCTTTATATCCTATTAGGTTTACT
>JALWSJ010000165.1 GCA_026993705.1 Flavobacteriales bacterium | reverse complement strand
ACTGATAATATATGTTGCTGCTAAGGATTTACTTACACTTATCCCAGCCACATACTCTAAGTTAATGGCTTTTTCAAGCAATATACCCAGTTCATTGTCATCTTTTATCCAACAAGCAGGTTTAATATTTTTTAGCAGCTCATTACTACCTTGATTATTTAATATATACTGTACCATAAAATCAAACTTTTCTTTGATTTTTTTATCAGGCAAGTTTAAAAGTTCTTCAAATCTGTTTTTATCAATCTCAGGACATGTATCAAAACTATTATTCTGTTCATATATCCAGCTTGAAACTTTATAGAATTTATCTTTTTCCTTCTCATAAATATCTATGTCTCTATATAGCATATCCTTTAAAAAGAATTGACCACAATTTGGGCAATTATAATAACGTTTATTTTCTATAGCATTGTAAGTCTCTGGCTGCGCCATATTCCCACAAATTGGACATGGTTCATATCCTCCCATGATTTTCCCTCCTATAAATTACAGTTTAAAACTATCCAAAAACTCAAGCTTCTTAACCACAGTCTTGATTTGTTGATTAAGTGTATAACTGAAATGATCCGGTGCATGTTGTAGCAATGTAAGATAAAAGTCCAAGCGTTGATATTCTAAGCTTTTTATATCACTTATTTTTTCTTTTTCTTCTTGTTTTTCTTTTATTAGTTTAGAATATTGCTCTTCTTTCAAACCTGCAGCATCAATAACTGCATTGACAAACAAGAGTACATCACGGTAAGAATCCTCTCTTACATATTTGCTCAATTTTTTTTCAAAAAGCTCTTGCGCCTTCCTTTTTGCATCAGCATCATTCTTTATAACTCCTTCATATATTTGGTATTCTTTCATGCGAAGAATCTCAAAAAGAACAAACAGTCTAAAATGAACAGGAAAAAGCCGTTGCTCCATCGTTTTAAACACTATGTCAAGCTTGATAAAAAGCTGTTCTATTTCTCGTAGGGAAAAATGAAATTCTTTGACCAATATTTTCATCATCCCCAAATAATGGAAAGAGTCTGTTTTAGACACATCTACAGTAATCTCTTTGGATCTTATGATCGCATCAAAATTGTATTTCCTGTCAAGAGCATCACAAAAAGCATCAATATTAGGATTCGTTAATGAAAACTGTAAATCAATAAATCGGCGTAAATAATTTTCTGCATCTATTTCACCATATTGCGATTTGATGGATTCTGATAGTTGTTCTTTATCTACTGAAAGTACAAAAATGACTCGTTCTACGCCAAAGAAGTGCTTTATTCTTTCCAAAAGTTCTATGGCATAGATTGGTCTACACCTATCCAACTCATCTATGAAAATTATTAAAGGCATTTCCTCTGGTAGAAAGTTGAGAATGTCAGATAATGCTTCTCTAAATTCTTCCCTTATTTCTTTTTCATGCTCATAGTGTTCTATTAACTCTTTCCCAGCTTCTTCACTAATAGAAGATAACGCAGCCTCAAATCCTCTATCTAAATCCAAAAAGCCAGAGGTCGCACCTTTTAAAAAAGCAGGAAGCGCTTTGCGAATGACTTTTGATCCTGCCTCCTTAAACTTATTTACC
>JALWSJ010000164.1 GCA_026993705.1 Flavobacteriales bacterium | reverse complement strand
GATATGTACGCCTTGCTTCTTAATGCTGGCTTTTTTATATAGATTTCGAACAATTTCATATGCGTTTTGTCTATATAAAGGTTTTCCATTACGGGTTACCATTATCAAACCATCTTTGATTTTAAAATAGTGTTTAAAATATTCCATTTCTTCTTCTATAACGCTTTTAGCTATATAGGCGTACTGCTCTCTTTGCCCTTTTCCAACTATTTTTATTTTATACGTCCTTTCATCCAGCTCTTGAAAATCCGAAAGGTGCAAATGTAAAGCCTCCGATATTCTTAAACCGGCAAACAGCATGGTTTTTATTAAAAGAGCGTTTCTGTAGGTATTATATTTGTCTGATTTTCTAATATTTTCTCGCATAACATCTAGCAATCTGTCCGTTTCGTCCTCGTTTAGGTAGTTTATCTTCTCTTCCTGCTTTTGATGGATTTTCATTTTTAACTTTTTAAACACAGAGTCAAAAGAGAATCCTTCTTTGTTGTTATCGCTTATAAAGGAAAAAAAACTTTTGAGTATCCTCACATAAAGCTCTTTGGTGCTTTTTGAAAGACCTTTTCCTTTCAATTTACTTTTATTGCTTTTAAGCGCTATATTTTCCATATATGATAAAAAAGAGGCTATATAAAAAGTATTTATTTGCTTTATGGAAATGTTATCTCCATTATCTTCGCTATATCGTACAAATGCATCTATTAGTCGTTTATATGTTTCTATAGTGTTCTTTGAATAGTTTAAGTTGCCAATATAATCTATGTATGCCCTACTCCATTGCTTCAAATCCTGTGCCAATCCATATTTTTCCAGTTCCATGTTCTTTTTCCTTGAAATTTATCATAATTAAATATCATAATAATAATTATGTCATAATTATACTACCGTATGATTGAAGAGATTTTTCAAAATGGTTTATTTTTACGCAGTACTATTATGTCACATATATTATTTTTAGAGTGTTTATATGTTTTCTTTTTAATATAATGATATTTATTTGCATTATATTCCATTTTTTTCAATATAATATGAGTAATTGCGAATAGTTAAAATAAGGAAACATAATGGAAGAGAATAGAAACAATACTCAACAAGAATCAACAGAACAACAAATAAGTGAAGTAGCCAATGAATTGGCAGATAATGTAAAAAAGAAAACGGATTATATTAACAAGCGGATAGATTTTGATAAAAAGACGTATAAGAAATTGGAAATGATGCTTCCTATATATAAAGAGGAATTGGAAGGAAATGTAGGACAAAGCGAAGCAATAAGCTACGTAATTAAAAAAGCGGTGGAAAAACTTTTTGATGAAGAGTTTAAAAAGATTGTCGATACGCTATAAATAACAACAATAATCATGATGGCAAAATTCTATAGGAAAGTGGGGAGAAACATCAGGTACTATATCGTTGAATGTTCTCCTACTCTTTTTGGAGAATACCTGCTTATAGTGACCCCTATCCCGACTGCACGGGATATAATACAAAAAGAGATAAAAGGGGTTCCAAGTGAATAATCAAGAGCAAAATAGGCAAAGTTATACCAAAAGATTTACGGCAAAGAAGAAAGCCCA
>JALWSJ010000163.1 GCA_026993705.1 Flavobacteriales bacterium | reverse complement strand
TTTTAAAATTTAAAATTATTCTTAGTAATTAGAACTTTACTTAACAATAATGCTCTATCTTTTAATTGAAAAATACCGGGTTCTTCCATCGGAATATGTCCGCAGTTTTCCAAAAACATCATTTCCTTTTCGCAAGCTAAACGATTGTAAAAAGGCTTCGATATTTCCCAAGGGATAATATAATCTTTTTCAGGTTGAAAAAAGAACAGTGGACATACTTTAAAATCCTCCGGCTCAATATCCGGTTTTGCCTCAAAAAGTGTTCTTAAAAATTTTAAATACACCCATGAACCCGAACCTACTTTATCCTTTTTGAGCTTATCCACAAATGTCTGATCATTTGCCATAGCCCACATTTTTGTAGTAATTTTAATCGGTATTTTGATATTATCCGTTAAGCGTTTTAAAGCACTTAGGGTTTTCGCCCCTGTTTTACCCAAGACATCGTTTTTTGATAATTGTATCTGCACTTTAGGGTCGGTTGTATCTGCTAAACTAGACACCATAATCCCTTTCACCTTCGGATTAATGCAAGCCGTATGATAGGTTAACATTCCTCCCAAACTGATACCGCAAAGAATTACAGGCTTTCCGTCTTTTTCTATTTCTTTATCAATAAGAGCACTTGCCAATTTAACCCACGTATCGTAACTGTTGGGCTTTTTAATTTTAGTTAAACCAAAACCGGGCATATCTGGGGCTACACATTCATAACCATGCTCACTTAATACTACCCCCATCGGAGCCATTAATCGACCATTTCCACCTCCTCCATGAATAAGTAGGATTTTCATTTTCTTCTCCTCTCCTTTCGGCAAGTATCTATCTAAATGCACATCGTAAGCATCCCATTCCCAATACTCCTCTTGGGGTTTAGTCGCTTCTGTAATTCTAAACTCTTCGGGGTAATAAGCCTGAAAATCCTTCCACGAAGGATAGTCGTCATACGTTTCTTTTTCACTCATTTTACTTTAAGTATTTTAAATTCGTACCATATAGAATAGCAAACAATCCGGAAGCAATAATAGTATATCCTATTAAAATTGAAGTAATAAAATTATTAGAAGGATAAAACAAAAATATAGACAGAATAAATCCGACTTGACAAGCTAAATAAATCCAATATCCTGTTTTTTTTAGATTAAACATCATCAACACAGCCCAACCTTCCAGCAAATACAAAATAAGATTTACGGTATTAATCACTTTAAAGTTATTAATCGAAGTAATGGTATATTGTTTAAAATCCTCTAACATATTTTCGGGAATACCATCGGTATCCTCTATCTGTTCCATTGCTGTTTCAATTTGAATGGTAACATCCGTTGAGTCTAAAATAGCTGACACTGTACTAAACACATTCGATATGATTGCGATTGCAGATAGCACACAAAGAACTATCAAAAATGTAGGACGCTGACTATCTCTGTTAAAATTAGTATAATTTGAATCGTTAAAAGTTTCGTTTTCCATAATTTTTTATTTCGCAAAATACGTATTTTTTTATAACATTGTATCAATTGTTAATAAAATAGGGGATAACTCTTATCAAAATCAATATTCGTCCCTACTTTTATATTAAATTTGTGGTTTAATGGATTATTATTTTTTTCATTAAGGTTAAATCAATGTTAACTTTTAAACAAGTTCATTGTTTTGAACAAACAACAAATTTTACTTTTACACCATATACGAATATAACATGAAATTTTTAGTATCGAGTACTACATTGTTAAAGAAATTACAAGCTGTTGGCGGAGTATTAAACTCTTCTAACACGATGCCTATATTGGATAATTTCTTATTCGAAATAAAAGAAACAGAGTTAATCATCTCGGCTTCTGACTTAGAGACGACCATGACTTCAAAATTGGAGATTGCTTCAAACGAGACCGGAGTTGTGGCGATACCCGCTAAATTATTAATGGATATTTTAAAAACATTTCCCGACCATCCTCTAACATTCTTAATTGACGATGATAATTTTGGAGTGGAAATTGTCTCTGATTACGGAAAATATAAACTTAGTGGTTTTAATGGCGAAGAATTTCCCAGGACACCGGTTTTAGAAGCTCCTGCTACGGTTACTATGTCAGCTCATATCTTATTTAGAGCCATCAATAAAACTATATTCGCTTCAGGAAACGATGACTTACGCCCTGTTATGAGTGGTATGTTTTTTCAGTTAGACACAAAAAACATAACATTTGTTGCTACGGATGCTCATAAATTAGTACGATACAGAAGAACGGATGTTTCTGCAGACTCGCCTGCTTCTTTTATTGCACCTAAAAAACCCTTAGTTTTAATGAAGAATTTACTAAATTCTATTGAGGGTAATATTAAAATTGAATACAACGAAAGCAACGCTCAATTTGAGTTTGATGATTTCAAATTGGTTTGTCGTCTTGTTGATGGTAAATATCCAAATTATGAAGCGGTTATACCCAATGAAAACCCCAACAGAATGACTATTGACAGAAAATCCCTGTTAAATTCTATCAAAAGGGTTTCAATTTTCGCCAATAAAACTACACACCAAGTAAGATTGAAAATAGACAGCAACAAATTAATTTTAAGTGCCGAAGATTTAGATTTTTCTAACGAAGCTAATGAACGATTAAGTTGCTCTTATGTTGGAGAGCCCATGGAAATAGGGTTTAACTCGCGTTTTATGCTCGAGATGCTAAACAATATAGATACAGAAACTGTTGTTCTTGAACTTAGTGCTCCGAATAGAGCAGGAATTTTACTACCTGAATCTCCCGAAGAAGAAGGCGAAGATATTTTGATGTTGGTTATGCCGGTGATGTTGAATCATTAAACCATTTTATTTTCTAAACAAAAAGCTATAAGGAGACTTATAGCTTTTTTTGTTACACCTTGACAAAAGCAAGCTCCTATGCAAATAAATGATAGCAAAATATTAATCACTCCTTTAGATTGGGGACTAGGTCATACAACACGTTGTATTCCCATTGTAAAATCTTTACAAAACAAAGGAGCTAACATCATTTTAGCTGTTAATGATATTCAAAAAGCACTCTTGGTTCAGGAATTAACCAATGTCGAGTACATCGCCTTTAAAGGATATGATATTCGTTATCCGGCATCGGATAACCTAGCTATCAGTATGCTTCTACAAAGCCCAAAAATAATTTACCGAATAAAAAAAGAACACAAGGAAATTGAACAAATAGTAAAGGAGAAAAAAATTGATTTGGTGATTTCGGATAATCGTTTTGGTGCCTATTCAACAAAAATACCATCCGTTTACATTACACATCAAATAAATATACAAGCTCCACTTGGTATTGAACAAATACTACACAAAATTCACCGAAATTACATTAGTAAATTTTCTCAATGTTGGATTCCCGATTACAAAGACATTAATCATTCACTTGCAGGCGAATTAAGTCATAACAACACCATTGAAACAGATTATTATATTGGTGTACTTTCGAGATTTACCACACCTATCACAACTTCGAATATTGAATACAAATACATCGCTATAATTTCCGGTCCGGAACCCCAACGTTCTGCTTTTGAAGAAAAGATAACAGCTCTATTCATAAATACACCTTATAAATGTGCAATAATTAGAGGAATACCTCAAGATAAACAATGTTCAAAAAATAAAAACATTGACCTCTTTTCTCATTTAAATACAAATGATTTTCAAGCACTACTAGAGGTAAGCGAATACATTATTTGCAGACCGGGTTATTCTTCTATCATGGATTTAGCTCAACTTCAAAAAAAAGTGTTTTTTGTTCCAACAAAAGGACAAACCGAACAAGAGTATTTGGCTTTATTCCACTATAAAAAAAACAAAATAGGATTTTCTTATCAAGATGATTTGAATTTAAACATCAATTATTTCGGGCAACTACCATTTATTGAAAACAACTCTTTGACAGATAAACTTGGAAGAGTTATCAACCTATTGTAAAAACGACAATAAAAAAGGCAGCAAGAAAATACTCACTGCCTTTAATTTAACTTATTTTCAAATCAATTATGCATTTGATTTAGCTTGTTCTCTTATCAGATTCAAAGCTGAACCGTGTTTAAACCATTCGATTTGAGCTTCGTTGTACGTATGATTTACTTTAAAAATATCAATATCTCCATTTTCGTGAACCAATTGTACACTCAACGATTTACCCGGAGCAAACTCAGCTAAATCAACGAAATTAAACAAATCACCTTCTTGAATTAAATCATAATCCGCTTCATCTATAAAAGTCAACGCTAACATCCCTTGTTTTTTCAAGTTGGTTTCGTGAATACGAGCAAACGATTTTACAATCACAGCTATTGCACCTAAATGACGCGGCTCCATTGCAGCATGTTCCCTTGACGACCCCTCTCCGTAGTTATGATCTCCAACGATAACAGATTTTAATCCTGCTTTTTTGTATGCTCTTGCCACATCCGGCACAGTACCATACTCACCTGTTAATCTATTTTTGATTAGGTTGGTTTCTTTATTGAAAGCATTAACAGCACCAATCAATAAGTTGTTAGATATATTATCTAGGTGCCCTCTGTATTTTAACCAAGGTCCCGCCATAGAAATATGATCAGTAGTACATTTTCCAAATGCTTTAATTAGAAGTGGAGCATCTGTTATGTTTTCACCATCCCATGGTTCAAAAGGAGTTAACAATTGTAACCTGTCTGAATTTGGATTAACAACAACCTCTATGCCACTACCATCTTCCGAAGGAGCTTGATAACCATTATCTTTCACGTCAAATCCTTTAGGAGGTAATTCATATCCTTTAGGTTCAGAAAGTTTTACTTCTTCTCCATTCTCATTGATTAATGTATCAGTTATCGGATTAAAATCTAATTTACCACTTATTGCAACTGCCGCCACCATTTCAGGCGAAGCTACAAAGGCTAAGGTATTAGGGTTTCCATCAGCTCTTTTCTTAAAGTTACGATTAAAAGAGTGAACGATTGAATTAACTTCTTCTTTCTCTGCTCCTTCTCTTGCCCATTGTCCTATGCAAGGTCCACAAGCATTCGTAAAGATTTTAGTGGTTTCAAACTTCTTGAATGTATCTAAAAAGCCATCACGTTCTGCTGTATAACGAACTTGTTCCGAACCGGGATTTATCCCAAATTTAGATTTGGCTTTTACACCTTTTGCTACGGCATCCTCCACAATAGAAGCCGCTCTCGACAAATCTTCATAAGAAGAATTGGTACAAGAACCAATCAACGCCCATTCCACATCGGTTGGCCAATTATTTTCTTTCGCTTTTTCTTTCATTTCCGAAACAGGCGTTGCCAAATCAGGCGTAAAAGGTCCGTTTAAGTGAGGGGTTAACTCAGAAAGATTAATTTCAATTACTTGATCAAAATATTTTTCGGGGTTAGCATAAACTTCAGCATCTCCGGTAAGATGTTCTGCAACTTTATCAGCAGCTTCAACAACATCTGCTCTACCGGTTGCTTTTAAGTAACGACGCATAGAATCATCATAACCAAACGTTGACGTTGTAGCACCAACCTCTGCCCCCATATTACAAATCGTTCCTTTTCCTGTTGCCGACATTGACTCAGCACCTTCTCCGAAGTATTCTATAATTGCACCGGTTCCACCTTTTACCGTTAGGATTCCTGCTACTTCAAGAATTACATCTTTAGGTGCTGTCCATCCGTTTAACTTACCCGTTAATTTAATACCAATCAACTTAGGCATTTTCAACTCCCAAGCCATTCCTGCCATTACATCAACTGCATCAGCTCCTCCAACTCCTACAGCTACCATACCTAATCCTCCGGCGTTTACCGTATGAGAATCTGTACCAATCATCATTCCTCCCGGAAAAGCATAGTTTTCTAAGACTACTTGGTGTATTATTCCTGCTCCAGGTTTCCAAAATCCAATTCCGTATTTGTTACATACCGAACCTAAAAATTCATAAACTTCACCATTGGTTACTTCGGCTGTTTTTAAATCTTTTGACGCTCCTTCTTTTGCTTGAATCAAGTGATCAGCATGAGCGGTTGAAGGCACTGCTACTTTGTTTTTACCGGCTTGCATAAATTGCAATAAAGCCATTTGTGCTGTTGCGTCTTGCATTGCCACTCTATCAGGAGCAAAATCTACATAAGAATTTCCTCGTTCATATGCTTCTAAAACAGGATTTTCCCATAAATGTGTATAAAGGATTTTCTCTGCTAAAGTCATTGGTCGGTTAAGGACTTTTCTTGCTGCTTCTACACGTTCAGGATAACGTTCGTAAACAGCTTTAATCATTTCAATGTCAAATGCCATTTCTTATTCTTGTTTATGTTAATATTTCTTGTTGTGATTCTTTTTGTGGACTTGTTTTTTAAGTCCACATTAAATAACTATATTGTTTGGACAGCGAATATAAGATTTTTCAATGAATTTTTATTTGTATTGCTTTAATAATATTTACAAAAAAGAATTTGTGCGGTGGTTTGTGTGTATCTTTTGTTTGTTGTGTGTTTCAAAAGCTACGTGATACAGTTCTACACAGCACTACCCCTGCATAGCTTTTGATAAATACTCAAAACAACCGGCTTTTTCGATTTTTTGAATCTTTCTTTTTCCCAATACTGTC
>JALWSJ010000162.1 GCA_026993705.1 Flavobacteriales bacterium | reverse complement strand
AAAAGTAGCATAATAATCAGGTTAATAACCTGATTATTAGTATATTTACAGTGAAAACAAAAAAATATTACCATTATGCTACAAAACAAAGATATTACTGAAATTCAAGAAATAAAAATGTTTTTTAAGGATTCTTGGACTACCCTAGAATTTTTTAAAGAGTATCTTGATTTATTTAAAATTAATAAAACTTCTAAGATTTTTAAATCAGTAAAGAGTACGGGAGTTACATTTTCAGTAGATTATAAACTAAGGCTTCAGAACCTCCCGTTGTAATCATTATTTCGTTTTCGGGATTGAGGTTTATTCCTATTTTTGCGTAATATTCAGCCAATCCTTTTCTATAAGAGATAAAACCTGCGGAATGGCTGTATTCCACCACTTTCATATCCAAGTGATGCATTGTATCCATCACGATTTTAGGTGTTTCAATATCGGGTTGACCGATGTTTAGATGATAGACTTTTTTGCCTTGTTTTTTGCACTTTCAGCAAAAGGCACCAATTTATGAATTGGTGAAGCAGGCATTTGTTTTGCTTTTTTAGATAATGTTGGCATGCTGTAATATGTTTTAGACTTGCAAAGTAACAAAAATACTTATTTGTAGAAAGGCTCTTTTGTGAATAGATGTAATTTTTGTTAAAAAATAAATTGGCGATTGAAATTAACTTTACTATCTTTGGTGTTTAAAAGTCAGAACGTTATGAAAAAATTAGTACTCCTTTTTATTGTTTTTTTATTGGGGCAAGTAGTTGCTTATTCGCAGAGTAATGATGATAAGCCTATACCTAATACGATAAAGCATATTAATTATCAAGGAATAGTCCGAGATGATAATGGTGTTGCGTTAAGTAACCAACCAGTAACTATTCAGTTTGATTTTATTGATTATTCTGCTGGTGGTACTTCTCTTTACAAAGAAGAACACTCTGTTCAAACAAATGACTATGGTTTAGTTTCACTTCCTATTGGTGGGGGGACACAACTTTCCGGTTCTCTTAACATAGAAGTTAGAGCATTATGGGAGCAAGCCGATAGAATTGAAGTTTCGGCAGATTTTAATGATGGTTCGGGATTGCATGTGATAGATAATGTTTATTTAAAAGCCGTTCCTTATGCTTTTCGTTCTAAATATGAAGGGCAGACGTTGGATTCTGTAACTGTAGGAGGAACACACTTTATCGTGATTTCCGATGCTAACGGTCAGCCGTTGGATAGTGTGGCGTTGCCTAGTTCTTCGGGGGGAGTTACGTTTCCAAATGGTGGTTCAGATGGGCAGGTGTTAACTATTGTAAATGGGGGATATGCTTGGGGTAGTAACGATGATGCTGATGCAGATGCTACGAATGAGTTGCAAACGTTGTCGGGGTCGATTACTCAAGTGGATTCTATGTTACATTTATCAATTGTTGATGTTAATGGTAACCAACAGAATCAATTGGACTTGAATTTACGTCCCTTTTTGTCGGATGATCAAGAAATAACTAATTTTAATCTTAATGGAAATAATGAATTGTCTATTACAATAGAAGATGGAAATACACAAATTGTTGATTTATCAGTGCTAAGAAAAGATTATGATTGGTTTAAAGTAAATACTCAAAATGGAAATCCATCTTCTATAACTGATGATATTTGGACAAGAGGAAAAGTAGGTATTGGAACATCTTTACCCGTAGCTAAATTAGATATTAAAACAAACAATAGTGCTGTTGACCCTCTTTATGTTGGTCATGATGCGAATACACCTCTTCTAGTTGTTAAAAGCGATAGTACAGTAGGTATTGGAACTCCAAATACCAATTCTACATTAACAGTAAAGGCAGGTGCTCCTAGTCAAGACGTTTTATTTGTAGGAAGGGGAGGGAATGCTTATTTAAAAGTAAATAATGTTGGTAAAGTTGGTATAGGTCTTGGTTCTCCTGGAGCTAAATTACATGTTTTAGATTATTCAGCAAACAACGCCGTAAACATAAAACAAAATCACTCTGGAGGACATGGTTTGCAGATTGATGTTAAATCTACAAGTGGTAGTCAAAACTTATTTTTAGCAGAATCTATTGATGGAAGTGGTAATGTAAATCAGGGCTCTGTATTTATTATTAAATCCGACGGCAGAGTTGGGATAGGGACGAATAATCCAAATACTAATTCAAAACTTGATGTAAATGGAACTATAAGAATTGAAAGTACTATAAGTAGTAATAGCAATACAAATGAGTTGAACCGTAGTACGACTGGAGATGCTGATTTGTTGCCTTTGGCTTATGGGAGAATAAAAAATTATCCTATAACATCGTATCCTAATCCAGTCATTGATGGAGCTACTTCTAATGTAGCCAGTGTTGTGTATAGTTCTTCAACTTCTGGTTATAGTATATCATTAAATCAGATTGATTTTAATACAACATATGGCTATGTTGTATTAATTTCTGTCGAAAAAACTTCATCTACACCAATAATACCCGTTTATTCTTCAATTGGTAATAATTTAAAGGTTACTCTTTATGATTTAGCTGGTAATAAAGTTCGAGGTAATTTTAGTTTCATAATCTATAAAAAATAATACATAATTATGAAACCTATACTAACCCTCATACTAATCCTCCCTCTAATAACCTTTGCACAAGGGGCAATTTCTCCTTATGTGTTTAGTGCTGGAGGAAATGCTCCCTATGTTTATGCAGGGGCAACAACCATGGCATTTACCATAGGAGAACCGTTTACCCATACAGCAGAAGAAAATGGAGGAGATGAATTGCGAATAACACAAGGTTTTCACCAACCTATAGATTCAGTAAAAGAAACGGTAAGTGAAGACGAAACAGTATATAATGCGTTTTCGCCCAACGGTGATGGTGTAAACGATGTATGGCGGTTCAGATCACCCTATGCTACCGAAGAATATACCATAAAAATATATAGTCGTTGGGGAAATATTGTTTGGGATAACAAAGGAGATGAAAAAATATATGCTTGGGACGGAAAAAACTACAACCAAGAAGATGTGCCAGACGGTACATATTATTATAATCTCTATGTAGGAGGCAAATCAGTTAAAAGTGGAATGGTAGAAATCACAAGATGAAAAAGTTCTTCAATCGTCCATATTATTTGATTTTTGGCTTTTTGTTATTGATAAGTCTTAAAGGTGCTGCCCAGCAAGATTTTGTGCAAACACAATATATGTTCAATTTGTTGAGCATCAATCCTGCTTATGCAGGAAGTAAAAATACCTTTGATGTTAATTTTTCTCACAGAAGTCAATGGTCGGGCTTGGAAGGAGAACCCAAAACACAAGTGCTGTCATTGCACGCCCCTTTGTTCCAAAAGAAAGTCGGTTTGGGGCTGCAAATCATCAATGATGAAATAGGACCTCGTAAGATAACAGGTTTATCAATCCTTTATGCCTATCATCTACGAATGGGAAAAGGAAAACTAGGTTTAGGGTTACGTTCAGGACTGTATAACTATACCTATAATTGGGCAATGCTAAACTACAAAGATAAAGAAGATGTAGTTATTGGTCAAGGAAAGCAAAGCAAAGTAGTAGCCGATTTTGATTTCGGGATCTATTACAAAGACCGATTGAATTATGTTGGTGTGCAATTAGCCCATTTAAATGAAGCTAGAATTTACGATAACGACAGTATAAATGAAAATCCAGCTCATCTTTATGCTAGTTTGTCCTTATTCTACGGACATGCTTTTGAATTGAAAGAAAATTTGGTGTTAAAAACATCCCTATTAGCAAGGACGGTAGCCGGTGCTTTCTATGCAGATATAAATGCAAGTATTTTGTTGAAAAAACGCTTTTGGTTCGGAGCATCTTATAAAACCGTTGGTATAGCCTCGTTTATTACCAAAATAAACGCTACGCAAAAATTAAGCGTCGGTTACTCTTTCGATTATCCGGTTGCCAATGTCTTTTTACAACGAACATCCAACGAGATTTTTATTCAATATAGTTTTAACCGTTTTAAAAATGAAGGAGTTTCTCCTCGTTATTTTTAATAAATAAAAGAGGAAACATAAAGCAGGGAAAGTGTATAAAACAAACCAAAAAATATTAATTAGCATAAAAAAGTTACTGATAGCAAGTAGCATTGTTTTTCTACCCTTTGTTCTTTTCGCACAAGAAAAAAAAGGAGACAAAGCCCTACAAGAAAAACGATATGTAGATGCCGTAAAATACTATAAAAAAGCAGTAAAAAAGCATCCAAACGGAAACTTGTACCAAAAGTTGGGGAAAGCCTATCTTTACTCCAAAAACTACAATAAAGCAGAAGATAGCTATAAAGAAGCCATGAATTATGAAGGAAGTAATGATTCCGCATATTTTGAATTTGCCAAAGCACTTATGGTATTAAACCATAAGACCGAAGCCAAAAAATACTTTGAAAAATACGCACAAAAGTACCCGCAAGACAATCAAGTAAAAGTGTATTTGGAGGCGTATAATAATTTCTTTACCGAAACAGGAGCAAAAGGACATTATAAAGTTGAAGAATTAAATGGAGCTGTCAATACATCCAAATCCGAGTTTGGAGCTGTTCCGTACAAAGATGGATTGCTCTATGTAACCGAAGGAAAAAACGATTGGGTTAATGATGAAATCAATCGCAATGTTTCAGCTTATTTTGATGTGTATTATTCGGCTAAAAAAAGTGGAGTATTTACCAAAGGAGAACCTTTCAGTCCTAAAATCAATGGCGAGTGGAACGAAGGAACTGTGGCAATAACTTCAGATGGTAAAACACTTTATTTTACAACCACGCGAAGAAGTTTGCGAAAAGAAACCATGTGGCTATTCAGTTGCGAAATAAAAGAAAATGGTAAATTAGGTAAGCCCCAACCTTTTGAATATAATAGCCGAGAATATTCCATACTGCATCCAGCACTAAGCGAAGACGGAAGAAGCCTATATTTTGCATCCGACAAAAAAGGTGGGCGAGGAGGCTTTGACCTCTATTATTGTAAATACAAACGAAATTACGGCTGGGGAGCACCACAACCGGTACATGGAAACGTAAATACTGGCGGTAACGAAGTCTTTCCGCATATCAATAAAGGTCGTTTGTTCTTTGCTTCCGACGGACATTTGGGATTGGGAGGTTTAGATATATACACCGCTTTAGAAAGCGAATACTTTAAAAACGTTAAAAACTTAGGCACACCGATGAACACCAATAAAGACGATTTTGCCATTTATTATTCTGCCGAAAAGAACGGATTTTTCAGTAGTGATAGGGAAGGAGGAAAAGGGAAAGACGATATTTACCGTTTTACCGAGCTTAAACCTATCGTAAAGGTAGATACTTCTGCTTCTATTAGTGGTATCTTTGAGTTCCGAAAAATCGGTCATGCCAATACCGAGCTGATACTCTATGATGAAGACGGAAATGAAATTGACCGCGTATTTACCAATAAAGACGGACGTTTTCAATTCAGAAAATTAAAATCCGGAGCCAATTACACCATCAAACCTGCCGAAGATCTAGATGAAGGAGAATTATTCATCACCAACTCAAAAGGAGAAAAAGTACTTTTAGTTGACGGTAAAAAAGGAAAGTTTATATTTAAAACCATAGAAAGCAGTTACACTGAAGAACTATTACCCATCGAGGATGACGACCCGTCATTTTTGATAATGCCCGTAAAAGGAATGGTGTTTAAAAAAATAGAGGGAGATATAGGAGGACGTAAAGAAGTACGAGTTTACGATCAAGACGGCAAGTTAATCGGACGAACCTATACCGAAAAAGACGGTACATTTGTTTTCAAAACCCTTACTCCTCAAAACAGTTACCATTTCGAGATAGAAGGCGAAGACGATGTAACGTTTTTAATCTTCAAAAACGGCGAAAGAGAAAAAATAGAGAAAGACGAAGAAGGGAGATATGTATTTAGCCGATTAAAAGGTCAGGGTGAAGGCTTGCTCTTGGTTAACGAAGACAATCAGCTTATCCGTGTCGGTCAAAAAGAACGCTTTGCTGTCAACAATATCCTCTATGATTACAATAGTGCCACTCTGAATATGGATGCAAAAATAGAGTTGAACAAACTCTTTATGATGTACAGAAAAAACAAGCACTTAAAATTCACCATAGAATCTCACACCGATAGCCGTGGAAGCGACAAATATAACCTGAAACTATCCGAAAAAAGAGCCAAAAAAGTAATCGATTATCTCGTCAAAAAAGGAATACCCAAAGACCACCTAAAAGGCATCGGCTATGGCGAAACCCGCCTATTAAACAAATGCAAAAACGGTGTAGAATGCACCGAAGAAGAACACGCCGTCAACCGAAGAACCGAGGTAATCATCGAAGGTAAAATGACTAAGTTTTAGGAAGGCGTGGGCGTTCCCTTACGGCATATAAATATTGTTTCGTTCTCACTCCACAACATTTTAACGCCGTAAGGGTCGGGCTATCACTACTCGCTTTTTTTGCTTGCAAATAGGAAGCAAGCAAAAAAGAGCTCAAACACGTCGTTCTATCCCTAACGCGAGTGAAATTGGCGGATAGAAAGTGAATTTTTGGTTTCTTAGACGATGAATAAAAATTTTGCATAGCACCCGCTATGGAAAATTTTTATGAAGAAGGATAAGGAA
>JALWSJ010000161.1 GCA_026993705.1 Flavobacteriales bacterium | reverse complement strand
CGTCAAGCGTTCCGTATTTTAATTCATTCAAATACAACTTTTCAATTTCCTTAGAAGGGAGTTCAATGTATTTTTTTAGTTGTGAGTCAAGGTAATAAGCATCTTTTTCCGAAACACAATTAGAAGCCGTAAATTTCAAATTGTTTTCACTTAGAAAACACTCAAAATAAGAAGACAAAAGAGGTGTTTGTTTTTGATGTTTAAGCATATTATCAAACAATTCCACGGCTACTAATTTAGCACGTGTGATTAGTCGAATAGGGTACTTTAATGAACGAAGTTTTTGCTCTACAATTTTGATAGAAGAGGCAATAATCGGTTTCTTCAGTTCACCCAAAACAACAAATAAATCCGTATAATGTTCGGGTTCATTCAAACTGTTTCTTAGGTATTGGTCGGCGTATTTATTTATAATCATAATTCAAATGAGATTAAAGTAATATCATCTAATTGTGTATTTCCAATATGTTCTTCCTTACATTTTAAGAAGAGTTGATGTTTTTCTTCTGTTGTTTTATTGCCCATTTCCTCCAGTAATTCTTTCACTCTTTTCGAACCAATTCTTCTTTTATTTCCTATACTGATTTGGTCTTGTAGCCCATCGGTAAGCAAATATACTACATCTCCCTTCTCGTACTTAAATTGGAAAAGACTAAAGGCAAAATCTTTATCCTTCTGTTTTTCACCTATAGAAACTCTATCTGTTTTATATTTTATTAACTCTTCGTTTCTAAAGATATAAAAAATACCTTTAGCACCAGCATATTGAATATTTTTGGTTGAGGGGTCAATTTTTAGTAACACCAAATCCATTCCATCAGAGCCTATTTCTCCATCATTATTAAGTAATTTATTGGTTCTGTAATTTAATACATCCAACATCTGATTTACCAATAAACTATTTCTATTCTCTATGATATGAGTTAGCTCTAGAATACCTATCATCGAAACCATAGCACCAGGTACGCCATGTCCTGTACAATCTCCAACAGCTACGTAATAGTTGCTACTTTTCTCTATTGCAAGATAAAAATCCCCACTTACAGTTTCTTTCGGTAGAAATTCGGCAATACAGTTTTTAAATTCGTTTCTTAGCAGTTCTCCCGCAGTTAATAAAGAATGTTGTATTCTTTGTGCATAGTCTATACTATTTCTGATTTTTGTAAAAGATTTGTCTATTTGTTCTTTTTGCTTTAAGTTCTGTTCTTCTAACTGAAAACGGTAAATAGCAGTTGCTAAAGTATTTGATACCAAGTTGAAAAAATCAAGCTCTTCTTGTTTCTTTTTATGCCCATGTTCCACATATACATTCAATACCCCCAATACTTTTCCCTCTAGTAATAAAGGAACATTATAGTGTCCATGGGGAGAAATTCCTTCAGGACGAGTAGTATGTTCATCTGTAACACAATTGGTAAATAAAAGTTCTTTTTTTAATAAAGCTAATCCACATAGGCATTCTCCATGTTTAATCGTTGCACATGTTTTTGTTAATTCTCCCAAGTCTTTAGAAGCTACCATTTCCAAATCTCCGTTGCTATTTGTCAGAAATATAGAGCCTTTGGTTTGAATATTAAACCAAGATAATTCCA
>JALWSJ010000160.1 GCA_026993705.1 Flavobacteriales bacterium | reverse complement strand
GGCTTAACAGTGGGAAATGCAACTTCAAAAACTTGCACTAGCAATTGAATCTAGGGTCTAAAGAAAAAATCCGTTTTCTTTGCAGTCCCCTGACCTGCTTCAGACTGTCTAAAAACCTTAAAAACAAAGAAATATAACTCTTAAACACTGATAATCAACGTGTAATTTTGTTGTAAATTAGGTTTTTAGAAAGTCTCGCGTTAGGGATAGGAACGGCATCCTTTTGTCCTCCCTCATTTTGGAGGGCAAAAGATATAGTGGATAGCCAGACCATTACGACGTTGAAAAGTAGTGTAGTAAAACGAAACTACTTTTTTATGCCGTAATGGAAACGCCCTAAGCATTATCTTTAAAAAGTTAGTTGACAACTATTTTCTTTTATCTTTGTTTTTAGACTTAAACCTGCAAGTGATTTCGATATAAAAAGTTAAAATGTGTATTATCCATTATAGATAAACTTGAGGATTTAAGATTTTATACTAATATTATGCTTAAAATAAAAAGTAATTATTTGTTTTTTGGGTTCTTCATGTTTAACCTTATTTTAGGATTAATTATTCATCAAGAAAATTTTGTTCTTGCTCTGAATCACAATACAGATTCTTTAGGATACTACCAGTGGTTACCGACTTTTTTTGTGGATGGTTCATTTACCCCAAGCCGGTATGTACATACGTTGGAAAATGGTAATCCGCTGAGTATTTTTAGTTTTGGAATAGCAGTATTAATAGCTCCGTTTTTTCTTGTCGCTCATTTTTTCGCATGGCTATTTGGGTACACTACCGATGGATATACGCTTCCTTATGCTATTGCTGTTTTGGTGGCAGCTTCCTTTTATTTATCAATTGCTTTAGTTATATTATATAACGAAATAAAACGAAGATTTCCTGACAAAAACATTGCTTTTTGGACTATTTCAATTATTTATTTAGGTACAAATTTATTCTATTACTCCGTTTTTGAAGACGGAATGTCGCATGTATATAATTTCTTTGTTTTTACTCTTTTAATTTATGCTTATACACAAGTAAGACTTCAAAACTTTCGTAAATATGTACTGCTTGTCGGTTTGATTTCCGGATTAATTTTAGTTATAAAACCCTATAATGTTTTTGGACTGATTTTTCTTATCCCAACCTCAAAAGAAGAATGGAAAATATTAAAAGAAAATATTAAAAAATATTATTTATACGTTATTGGCGGGCTTATAATATTTGGGTTGTTTATGATACTGCAAATCAGCTATTGGCACAAGGTATCGGGCAATTATTTAATGTTTTCATACGGAGCTATGGGCGAAGGTTTTAATTGGTCGCATCCGGAACTGATAAAGGTTCTTTTCAGCCATCAGAACGGTTGGTTAACTTACTCTCCTCTACTTACTTTAGGTTTGATTGGCATCATATTACAGATTAAAAAAGGTAACAAAGAAGCATTAAAAATATCCGTTATTTTATTGTTGGCTTATTACGTTTTTGCTTCATGGTGGTGTTGGTGGTTTGGAAGTGCATTTGGTCATCGAGCTTTTATCGAATATTATAGTTTTTTATCCTTGCCTCTTGCCTATATTTTGAATCTTCTGTTTTCCATACAAAACAAATACATCGTTACTTTTAGTAAAGTGATTATTATGTTATTTATCTATATGAATCTTCGGCTTACGTTTATCTACTTTCCTCCGTGGGACGGCGATTACTGGACTTGGGAATCGTTTTTCAGTAAAGTAAGAGAAGTTTGGTTTTTATAAATATATAATTCGGGCGTTCCCATTATGGCATAAAAAAGCAGTTTCGTTGCACTACACTACTTTTTAACGCCGTAATGGTCGGGCTATCACTACTCACTCTTTTGTATTGCATATACGCAACAACACAAAAGGAGTTCAAACACGCCGTTCTATCCCTAACGTGAAATGAAATAAGTGCAAGAAAGTGGAGTATAGTTTTCTTTAAACGATGAAAAATATCAAACACCTCCATTAAGAGATTCCGTACGATTTCTATAATATAAGTCAATCGACACAATGATAGCCATAAAACCCCAAACCGGAACCGAAGCTTTATCTGTGTCCAAATAATTATTTAAAATACCGTGAGTAAAATAAGTAACCAGTCCCAGCATTGCCATCATTACCACCCTTTTTACCGTTTTGTTTTCCAACTCAATATACAAAGTAGATGCCTTGTAAAAGAGAACAACTATCAATACAATCATTGATAGCAATCCAAATACACCTTGCTCTGCCAAAGGTCCTAAATACTCGCTATGGGCATTTCCTCCCGTACCAAAATTTGTACTGATAATGGTCATATCCGCAGGATCTTGAAAAGGTGCATATTGAAAAGCATACGTTCCGGGACCCCAACCAAAAACAGGTCTTTCCTTAAACATTCTAATAGCACAACTCCAACGGTTTAAACGTTCTAAGTTGGAAGCATCGGAACTTACATTCGACATCGACTCAATTCGTTCACTAAAACTTTCTGTTGTATGTTCCGCATTATTCTTCTGAATCATATAACTCAATTCAGTAAAATTGGTAATGATAAATGTTCCTACCACTACTCCAATGTACACCAAATACTTAAATTTAATTTTAAAAATAAACAGCAAATACACCAAAAATGCCCCAAAGACACTCAACCAAGCGGCTCGCGTATAACTATAAAATAAAGCCACTGAAAAAATAATAAGAATAATACCAATTAAAGAACGAGAAATTGAACTACGTTCTTTATCAAAAAATAAGCTAACAACTATTGGGTAAAATAAAGCTATAACAGCTCCGTAAGAGGTATGATCTTTAAAAAAAGGAGACATAATCCAATGACCTGCTTCCTCACTAAATCCATAACCAGCATGCTTGATTACGGTAATCAACAACACCAAGGTAAGCGGTATAAGATACGCCCAAATAAAAGAGTAAATATTTTGAAAATTTGCTTTAAAAAAATGTATTCCGAAAAAATAAACGGGAATAATGAACCACATTCTTACCAAAAGAAACTTGAATGAAACCAAAGGCATCTCGCTTGTTAAAGCTGTTATAAACATCCAAAACAAATGAAATAAAATAGCCAACGTTATCGGATGTTTTAACACGGGACTCCCCTTTGGTTTAGCATTCCAAATGTTCTTAAACAAATAAATGCACATTATCCCAAAAAAAATGGGTTCAGTAGGAAGATATAAGCCCAATCCACCTATATCCATCTGTTCTAAGTTGAGAGAAAGAGGTGTAAAAAATACAGCCAATAAAAACAACTTATCTAACGAAAAAAAGGCGAGATATAAAACAACAAGAACAAAGGGTACTAAAGCCAGAAAATAGAACTCTTTATAAAAAAAATATATATTAACTAGAGCAAAAAGAATCCCTACCCAATAGTACCACTTTTCTTGGACTTTTTTAAGCATTTTCTCTGCTTTTAAGCTCTTTTATCTTCTCTGAAAACAACAACACGATAAACGTAAAAAACACAGCTACAAACGTAGATACAACAACAATCAACCATCGTATAGGATAGGCTTTCTTTTCTGATGGTGATGCTGTTTCCACAACAAATTTATGAGATATATTGGAATGAGCATCTGTTTCTGCTTGTTCATATACCGTTTCCATTGTCGAAATTCGTTCTGCTAAAAACTCAACCTTTACTTGAAAAGAATTCAAAACACTTCCATATTTTTCGGTCATTTTTAGCTTCTTTTTATACTCGTTTCTTGTTTCAGCATCTCTGGCATTCATCATCGCTTCGGTCAAGCCTTGATAGGCTTCATTGGTAACTACACCCATGCTTGTCAAAACTGACATCGTATCCATTAGCGACTTCATTTCATTTTGCAATTTCTCCAGTTTGCTTTTCTTGATTTCAAAATCAGGAACTGCCCGTTGGTGAATCATATTGTTTTTAATACTATCAAACAGGCCTGCAATGTGATTCGCAATCATAGCCGCTGTATCCGGACTTTTATCCATCACTTTAATTAATACAGCTCCCTTATTATTTCGCTCAAAATTAATTCTGTCGCTGTATGTCTTTGCTAACTTGGTGTTTTTGTACTTATCGGTTGGTTTTATCTCATAATGTTCCATTAAATTGAACTTATGAATTACATTGTTACGTATAGGTTCTGAACCTAAAATTTGAAGCATCTGCTCTGCTTCTTCTTCTTCTCCAAATTTACTTACACTCTGATCTTCGGTAGTGATTTCAGAGAAAGTTACCGCACTTGCTTTTGCAGGATACAAAGTTACGGTAGAAAGGTATCTTTCTTCCATTAACAAAGCAACGACTGATGCTATAACAGCAGATACAATTCCTACTATGATAAAAACTTTTTTGTACTTCCAAATAAAGTCTAACAGGTCTATGGCATTAAAATCTTTATTTTCCATTCTTTTATTCTCCTATAAATTTTATCGATTGTTCTTCTTCTAATTCCGGATAGAAGTTATTTTCTCTGTTGATATCAGCCATTCTGGTTGACGGGTCTATTTCGATTGCTTCTATTTTATTTTTTGGTACATCTATTATTAAGTCATATTCAGGATAAACCCAAGGCCAAGCAGGTTTGTTTATTCTTTCTATTTCGTAAATGTCTTTACCTTTATTATTTCTCATTATTCGCAATGGGATATAGTACCACCTCAACGAGCCGTCTTTTAATTTTACAACCACATCTAAAGGCATTGGCATATCTCCTTTTCTCGCAAGCGTAATAGCTGTTTTACCATTGTTTTCTTCTACTCCTTCGATACTGTAATCAATTGTGTTGGTTGTTTCTACAAACTGTTCAAAATACCAATCCAACTCCATATCGGCTGTTTTTTCCATCACCCGTTTAAAGTCTTGTGGTGTTGGGTGTTTGAAGTGCCATTCATCATAATAGCGTTTCATTCCTTTCATAAGAGCATCATCGCCAATAACATAGCCTAACTGCATAAGTAAAATAGCTCCTTTCGAGTAAGCATTGCTTCCATAAACGGCATTACTCTTATAAAAATCAGCATGAGTTGTAAGCGGTTCTTGACGTTCTGCTTTTACTACACGGTTATATCCACCGTATTGTCTTCCTAATGGATTTATTGCTCCTCCGTCATTGAGGTAATCTAATGTTTTGTATTGAGCAAAAGTGGTAAACCCTTCGTCCATCCACGGGTATTTGCTTTCATTGGTTGCCATTAATCCTTGAAACCAACTGTGAATGGATTCATGAACGGTAACACTTATTAAGCCATTTAAACTACTATGAGCGGTAATCAATGTACACATTGGGTATTCCATTCCTCCATCTCCTCCTTGAATGACAGAATATTGTTTGTAAGGGTATTCTCCAAAAGTTTTGTTTACAAATTCAAAGCTTTTTTTGGCTATAGGTTTTAGTTTATTCCAACGTTTAACCAAGGTATCTTTAATATAAATAAAATGTAGAATCGTTCCGTTGTCTAGAGCTGTAGTATCGTGAGTATAGTCTGTATCGGCAGCCCAAGCAAAATCATGTACCATAGGTGCAAAAAAGTGCCATGTTAATTTATTATCAGTACGTTTTTGAGGCTTCATTTTTTTGTTTTTATCCTCATATCCATATCCTACTTCTTGTGGATTTTTTATGTAACCGGTTCCACCTAAAAGATAGTTTTTATCGATGTTTATTTTTACATCAAAATCACCCCAAACACCATGAAATTCTCTTCCGATATAAGGGTTTGCATGCCAGCCATCTTTATCATATTCGCAAAGTTTAGGATACCATTGTGTCATAGAATAATCTACTCCTTCTTTGTTGTTTCTTCCTGTTCTTCTGATTTGAACGGGAACTTGGCTGTGAAACTCCATCTTGAATACCGATTTTTTCTTTGGTAAGATTGGCTCGGCAAGTTCCACATCTAAAATTGTTCCTACTACTTTGTATTGAAGTGGCTTTCCATTTTGTGTTAGTTTATCTATTTTATGATATCCGATTTCATCTGGTTTTAAATGAAAAATTCTATCGCCAACTCTAGGGTCTGGGTCAGCAATGGTTCTAGAGCGAACATCCATCATGGAATTGGGTTGAAAAGCATTGTAATATAAATGGTAATATACTTTTCTTAGGGTATCGGGTGAATTATTGGTATAAACCAATTCTTGCTTTCCTGTAAACTGATGTTTACTTACATCCATATCGATGTCCATCTTGTAGTTGACGTGCTGTTGCCAGTAACATTTTTGTGCTGTGCTATTTGATTGTAATAACCATCCTGACAGGATAAGTATTAGTATTTTGTTCATTGTTGTGTATTTTTGATTGTTCGCAAAGATACTGTTTTTGATTGTACTAAATAATTTGTTTGAATTTTACCGGTAAATTAACACCGAGAAAAATTAAACTTACTTTATAAACTTCATTCAATATGCGTTAGGGACGTATCCCTAACGCAAATAAAATGAACGGCATAAAACGGTTTTATTTTCCTTATCCTTCTTCAAAATTCTTTTCCATAGCTGGGGCTATACAAAAGAATTTTTTCATCATCTAAAGAAACTAAAACTCACTTTCTATGCACTCATTCCACTTGCGTTAGGGATAGAAACGGCATCCTTTTGCCCTCCCTCCTTTTGGAGGGCAAAAGATATAGTGGATA
>JALWSJ010000159.1 GCA_026993705.1 Flavobacteriales bacterium | reverse complement strand
CCCAAATCCGATTCATACAAGAATTACAAATTTATATCTTTTTGTTTTTTATTTTTGTGGTCTATAACTACTAACACGGACTTGATTATGAACGTATATTTAGATAATGCTGCTACTACGCCTATGGCACCTGAGGTTGTGGATGCGATGATTCCTTTTATGAGGGAGCACTTTGGTAATCCTTCTTCAACGCATGCTTTTGGTCGGAAAACTAAAAACGCTGTTGAAATTATTCGAAAGCAAATTGCTAAGGAATTGAATGCTGATCCTTCGGAAATTATTTTCACTTCAGGAGGTACGGAGGCGGATAACATGGCTTTGGTAACCTCGGTTTTCGACTTGGGGGTAGAGCGGATTATTACAAGTCCTATTGAGCATCATGCTGTGGGGCATACTTCTGAATATTTGGCTAAAAACCATAATGTATTTGTTGAACTCGTACGGTTGGACGAAAAAGGGAGCGTGGATTTAGAGCATTTAGAAGAGTTATTAAATACATCGGATAAAAAAACACTAGTTTCGTTGATGCACGGGAACAATGAAATAGGTAATTTACTTCCTTTGGAAAAAGTTTCTGCGGTGTGCCAAAAATACGATGCTTTGTTTCACTCGGATACGGTGCAGACTATGGGGCATTATCGGTTTGATGTGCAAAAAACTCCTATTGATTTTATTACGTGTGCGGCTCATAAGTTTCATGGTCCTAAAGGAGTTGGTTTTTTGTACGTTAGAAAAAACAATAAAATTAAGTCGTTTATTCACGGCGGTACGCAAGAGCGTGGTCATAGAGCGGGTACTGTTAATGTTGCAGGTGTAGTGGGATTAGGTAAGGCTATTGAATTGGCTTTTTACGGTGTAGAGGAGCATCAAAAACATGTTCAAGGGTTAAAGAACTACATGAAAGAAGAGTTGATTAAGATTAACCCGAATATTCGATTTAACGGAGAACAAGATGAGTCAAAATCACTTTATACGGTTTTGAATGTTTGTTTTCCTCAAAACGAAAAAACAGGTATGTTTTTGTTTAGCTTAGATATAAATGGTATTGCTGCATCTGGCGGTAGTGCTTGTTCTTCGGGTAGTAACCAAGGTTCACACGTGATTTCGGAGTTGGGAAATGTTTCGGACTGTCAGCCGATACGGTTTTCGTTTAGTCGTTACACAACGAAAGAGGAAATTGATTATGCTCTGACTAAAATAAAAGAGATGTTGGAGGAGTAATTTGTTTTGTATCAAAACAGTCTATTATTTCGTGCTTTAATCAAATTCTATGAATAAGATATTAAGAGCTTATAACAAAACCAATGCTTTCAGTCGTCTTTTTGGAATGGACTACAAAATACTAAGTCCTACAACTATAGAGTATCAATTGACGGTTGATGAGAAGTTTTTAGCAACTCCTACAGCTATGCATGGCGGAGCTTTAGCGGGGATGATGGATGCAATCTTAGGTGTAGCTTCCTTGAATGTTTCTTCCAAAAAAGGGAAGGTAGTTTCTACTATTGAGTTTAAAATCAATTATCTAAAACCTGTGTTCTTGGGCGATGAGTTGAGAGGTGTGGGAACGGTGCTTTCTGAAGGGAATAGAATTATTA
>JALWSJ010000158.1 GCA_026993705.1 Flavobacteriales bacterium | reverse complement strand
ATTTAATTGTGCTTCTTCATATTTTATTTCCATAGCTGGTGCTATGCAAAGAAAATATTCATCGTCTAAGAATACTAAATTCTGTTTTCTTTGCACTTATCTCAACTGCGTTAGGGATAGAACGGCGTGTTTGAACTCCTTTTGGTTTGTTGCATTTATGCAAACCAAAAGAGTGAGTAGTGATAGCCCGACCATTACAGTGTTAAACTATTTTTGCGTCGGAACGCAAAAATAGTTTTATGCTGTAATGGGAACGCCCTAATTATTCCAAGCAACATCTTTCTACAAACGAAAAAAGCGAGGAAATCCCCGCCTTTTCTTGTTGTTTATTGCTTTTTATTAGTTTCTGTTTCCTCCGAAAATTCGTAGTAAAAACAAGAATAAATTTACAAAATCCAAGTATAGGTTTAACGCTCCCATAACGACCATTTTTTTTGTGTCTTCTGCTCCTTCGGAAACCAACATACTCATTTCTTTTATCTTTTGCACGTCATAGGCTGTTAATCCTGTAAAAATCAACACTCCCAAGATACTAATAATATAATCCATCGTACCGCTTTGTAAAAAGAAGTTGACTACCATAGCGATGATTATCCCTATCAAAGCCATAAATAGCAAACTTCCGAATTTGGTCAAATCGGTTTTTGTGGTGTATCCCAATAGTGCCATCGTTAGGAAGGTGGCCGCGGTAACGCCAAAGGTCAAATACACGGTTGAGGCGGTGTACATTAAGAGAATTACACCTAAACTCAAGCCCATAATTGCGGAATAAGCTATGAATAAACCTGTTAATGCTGCTGACGATAATTTATTATAGCCGAACCCCATAATCAGCACCATACCCAAAGGAGCCAATATTATTGCCATCATTCCGAAACGTCCGATATGCATATAAAATTCCGATACAACCATCCAATAGGCTGACGCTGCCGAAATGGCTAACCCTAAGGTCATCATCATAAATACGTTTGACACAAAGGTGGTGGAAACCGTTCCTGAATTTGTTCTACCGTTAAAAACATCTGTAAATGCTTCGTTGGCTCTTTCTTTTTGATAAAATCTATTTTCTTCCCTCATTGTTTTATTTTTTATTTTTGTTCTCCGAAATATTCTACGTAATTGTTTTCTGTTTCGTGCAGTCGTACGCTGTGCAACTGTACTCCTAAATCTTTAATTTTGTTTTCTAATTGTTCCCAAATGGATAAGGTCAGGTTTTCTGTACTAGCCAATTTCCCTTTCATAAACGGTACGTCTAAATTGATGTTTTTATGATCTAATTCATCTATGACGTAACGATTGATGATTTTGCTGACTTTTTTTAAATCGACACAATAGCCCGTTTCTTCATTCACTATTCCTTTAACGGTTACAAATAATTGATAATTGTGTCCATGCCAATTTTTATTTGCACATTTACCAAATACTTCTTTGTTGGTTTCTTCATCCCATTTTGGGTTCCACATTTGATGCGCTGCGTTAAACCGCTCTCTTCGGGTAACAAATATGTTTTTCATTCAATTCTTTACTTTTTAGTATGAAACCATTTTCCGAGTGTGTCTAAAATCATTCCAAAGGGTAAAGTATGACAAATAATCCTA
>JALWSJ010000157.1 GCA_026993705.1 Flavobacteriales bacterium | reverse complement strand
CAGATGCTAAAAGAGCATTAGACGGATTTATCGATGCTACAGGAAAAGCATTGAAGAAAGGAGACAGAATCTCTTTAGTAGGATTTGGATCTTTCTCTGTTTCTAACCGTGCTGCTAGAATTGGACGTAACCCTCAAACAGGTAAAGAAATTAAAATCGCTGCTAAGAACGTTGTACGTTTCAAAGCTGGTTCTGATTTAGCTAAGAAGGTTAACTAAGATAACCAACAAAAAAATTAAGGGAATCGAAAGGTTCCCTTTTTTTATGCCTAATTTTGTCTTCATGAGTAACGACGAAAAAGTTTTAGCGGAATTCTACAACATCATCACAGAAAGTAAGCAAGAAAAGTATGATGAAATAGCAGCGGAAAGAACAAAATACCTTACCGTTGTTATGGAAAGTATTTCTAAAGAGCATAATTCTTCCGCAGTTTTAAGAACATGCGATTGTTTTGGAATTCAAGACCTGTACACCATCGAAAAGGGAAGAAAAAAATACGAACCTATGCGAGATATTGCATTGGGTGCGGGAAATTGGGTCGATCTTCACACCTATGATTCTGGAGAAAATCCTTCTGTTGAATGCCTGAACGAATTAAAAAGCAAAGGATATAAATTAGTCGCAACAACTCCTCATACTGATAAAAATATTAACGACATTGATATCAACCAACCTATCGCATTAATTTTCGGTACGGAAAGAACCGGAATTTCCAAAGAGGTTGAAGAAATGGCAGATGAACTGGTAAAAATTCCTATGTATGGTTTTACAGAAAGTTTCAACATCAGTGTGTCTGCAGCGATTGCTCTTAATATTCTTCGCAACAAATTAGAGAACTCTAACTTAAACTGGAAACTCACTGAAGATGAACAAGTTAAACTCAAGATTCAATGGTGTACGAAAATCATTCGAGATGGTAAAAAAGTGGAGGATGAAATTAGAAGAAGAATACTAACCCCTTAAGAAAAGAAGAATTGAGTTGCCAAAACACTCTGATATTCTTAATTTCATTCGCATATTTTCTCTGTTACTTTTCCATAATTATTGCTCTTCTTGAAATAAATTCTTTCTCCATCAAACACAATGACAAAAAGAATTATATATTTATATTTGTAAAAGCGAAAACTAAATAATTTAAAACGACTATTATGGGTAAAGGAGACAAGAAAACGAAAAAAGGAAAAAGAGCTATGGGATCTTACGGTGTTACAAGAAAAAGAAAAACATCTTCTCCTACCGCTGCTAAACCTAAAGCAAAGAAAAAAGCTGCTCCTAAAGCAAAAGCAACAACTAAGAAAGCTGCAACTAAGAAAACTGTCGCGAAAAAGACAACTACAAAGAAAGCAGCTGCTAAAAAACCCGCAGCAAAAAAAACAACAACTAAGAAAGCAAGCTCCAAAAAGGAGGACTAATGATATAATCCCGGTTCTTCCGGGATTTTTTTTGACATCTTATATTATAAATAATGAAACACAATTTCGGTGCGGGACCATGTATCTTGCCACAAACAGTTTTTAAACAAGCAGCAGATGCTGTCATAGATTTTAATGGACTTTCTCTTTTAGAAATCTCACATAGAAGTCCAGATTTTGTTGAAGTTA
>JALWSJ010000156.1 GCA_026993705.1 Flavobacteriales bacterium | reverse complement strand
TTATCTAACTTCATTTGCATCGCGATTTCTTTTTCCATTTTTTGTCGTGTAACAAGCGTTACTGGAGCATTTAGGAAGGAAAATAAATCGACACCAGTAATAGGTGCATTTTTATATTCTCCTTTTCTTGCTGTCAATATATCTTCTATATGTTGCTCATCAGAATTACCAACATTAAAATCACCGTTGATAATACTGACATCTCCATCTGCTCCCATTAGTATATCCTTAGCCATGTTTTACCCTTTTATTTTCAATGTTGTCAAAATTCTCTTTTACCGAAGCTGTTGCTAGTATTAACTTCATTGCTGTTTGGTAGCCTATACCTCCATCGCCCGATACAGGTACACCTTGCTCAATAGCCTTGATAATTGTATCAACTCTATTCGTTAAGATGTTGAGCTGTTGTTTTAATTCTTCAACTTTGATTAATCCACCAAAATCATCTCCTCCTAATTCTATTTTAGGCGTAATTAACCGAATTGAATCAACATCTGAATAGCCCGCAACAAAGGCATTCCCCATTTTATTATTAATTAATGTAATCAATACATAACTGCCCACTTTTGGTCTAATCAAAATACCATTGTCGTTGTTGTCAATAACTGACTTTAGGCGTACGTCTGTAAGGTTTGGTTTACCAACAATAGACACCTCGCAGGTCATACTATCAGAATCAACAGACACAACCTTACCAACCTCAGTCAGTACTGGTAGCTTGTCTTTCAATATTCTATTAACAACTTCCTTAATCATACTTTTGCTCCTAGTGTTATTTCTTGACGGTAACCATCTATACCAAACGTATAGACTACTTTATCAACATAATAAAATCCTTTTTTGTCTGAGTCTTCCGCGTGTTCCAACTCTACAACATCCCCATGCCTTACGAACGGCTCGCCAAATGCTGTAAACGAACCTCGCCAACCATCGTATTTTAATCGCTCTATTTCTCGCTGTGCAAACTCTTTTAATTCCGATTTTGTTAAATCGTAAAAATTAAGTGTTCTGCTCTCGCCATCTGCATCCCCCAATTCAATCTCTAGCTTTGTACCATCTGCATTATTGCTGATAGCTTTTACTTTTAATTTAATCTGATCTTTCCGCTTATACTCTAACTCATCAGTAATAATATTGTAATCAAGCTTGAACTTAATCTTAGCAGAACCGCTTCCACTATACTGCTTCCCCACAACTAATTTTTCATTGCGAAAAAAGGCATATAACCCAAAGTCGCTTTTAAGTTCCTCGAGAACTTTTGCTTTACTCTTATTCGCATAGTAATATTTGCCAATAGCTATATTTAGAGCATCAACCTCGTAGTCTGAGTAATACTGATGCATAAACTCATCTAAATCTTTAGCTCTACCACTTACATTGATGGATACTTGTTTTAGTTTCCACATTTCATCCTCGCATGTAATCTCAATCGGCACACTTGGCTTTACATAGGTAACATAGCCAATAAAAACAGTGTTTAAACGCTCTTTATATCCTGTTTTAATAGTTACCTTATCACCTGTTTTGATTTGTTCGGATAGTTTATTCTTATCGACCTTAATGTTAGCAGGTAATACAATCGTTGCATTATCTGTTAACAT
>JALWSJ010000155.1 GCA_026993705.1 Flavobacteriales bacterium | reverse complement strand
CCTCAACTGTTCTAAGAGATATTCTTACTGAAGAATTTACAAGCGTTTTAATTGATGATGAAAAATTATACGGAGAAATTAAGACGTACGTAGAAACTATTGCTCCTCAAAAAGCGAATATTGTAAAACTTTACAATGGTAAAGTTAATATATTTGAACAATATGGTATAACGAAGCAAATAAAGGCCTCATTTGGTAAAAAAGTAATGCTTAATTCCGGAGCTTATTTGATTATCGAACACACAGAAGCCATGCACGTTATTGATGTCAATTCCGGTAACAGAAAGTCAAGCGACCAAAATCAAGAGCAGAATGCTTTTGAAACCAATATTGAGGTAGCAAAAGAAATTGCCAGAATCTTGCGTTTACGGGATATGGGGGGGATTATTGCCATCGACTTTATCGATATGTACAAAAAAGAGCACAACCACAAGCTCTTTGAAACGTTAAAGGAAGCAATGCGTGGTGACCGTGCTAAACACAATATTATTCCTCCTTCAAAGTTTGGTGTAATAGAACTCACTCGCCAGCGTGTACGACCGGTTACCGACATCAAAACAACCGAAACTTGTCCTGCTTGTAAAGGTACGGGAGAGGTAGAATCTTCTATGTTAATCGTCGATGAAATTGAGAATAACCTAAGATACTATATGGAAGAATATAAAGGTGGCGATTTAACTTTAAATGTTCATCCTTTCGTCGAAGCGTATCTAAAAAGAGGTATCAAAAGTATTCAACGTATGTGGTTTATTAATTACAAGAAGTGGATTCCTATTAAAGGTGTTGAAGACTATCATTTGTTAGAATATAATTTTGTGAACGCAAAGAACGAATCCATACAAATTTGATATGCATCAACAACTTATCGTTGATATTGGGAATACATCGAGTAAAGTCGTACTCTATCAAGGTGAGAACATTCAACAGACCCTGCGATTTGAAAATGATGATGAATTTCTAAGTTTTGTAAGTAATTATAAAAAGGTAAGTAGTATTGTAAGTTCTGTTAGAACTCAATCATTTACAAAAAAAGTGATGGCTATATTGTCTACTCCGTTGTTATTGGATTACAACACCAAAATTCCTATAGAAAATCACTACGCAACACCAAAAACACTTGGAAACGACCGGCTTGCAAATGTAGTTGCAGCTTCAACTCTAAAGAAAGGGAATGCCCTGGTTATAGATGTAGGAACTTGTTTGAAAATTGATTTTATCAATGATAAAAGACAATATATGGGAGGACTTATCTCACTTGGCTTCAACATGAGATATCAAGCCCTACATAATTTTACTGCAAATTTGCCGTTGTACAAGAATGAAACAACAAAACATATTTTAGGAAACAGCACAAAAACTTCTATGATTACCGGTGTTTACCAAGGCATGTTACAGGAAATTAAAGGCTTTGTAAATTCTTATGAAAAAGAATTCAATCAATTAAATATCTTTTTGACCGGGGGAGATTTATCTTATTTTAAAAATGAGGAAATCTCACAAAAAAACAGCATATTTGCAGATGAAAACCTTACACTGAAAGGGTTGAAAATAATTTTAGATTACAATGAATAAAATAACCCAATATCTATTAATTTCGTTTCTGACTTTATTCAGCATAGACTACATAGCTCAGCAACTGAATAGTTCTCCTTATACTAGATACGGATTAGGAGAAATTACCACAAAAACAAATGCTACCTATTTTGGTATGGGAAATGCTTCAGTATCATTATCTGAAATCAACCATGTTAATTTATCAAACCCTGCTTCCTATGCCGGATTTATTCAGTATAAACCTGTTTTTGATGTCGGAAGTTTTATCAGAGTTCAACAACTATCCTCACAAAACGGAAAAGTAAATAAGAAAACCGTTTCATTAAGAAATTTTGCTTTGGGGTTACCTATTGGGAAAAGAAGTGGAGCTGCCTTCGGTTTAACTCCGTATTCAACCGTTGGATATGATATGAACTCGTATGGAGTTGTCGAGGGAGATTCTGTGCGTTATAATTACAAAGGTATTGGAGGACTCAACAGAGTCTTTGTCGGTTTTGCCAGGCAAATCATTAACAAAGGAGATAGCAATGTGGTTTCTTTAGGTCTAAATTCATCTTATATTTTCGGAACTATTGAAAATAACAGAAGTGTAATATTTAACAACTCTAACCTGTATAACTCAAAAGTAAATAACTTTAAAACATTTAGCGGTTTTAATTTCGATGTAGGACTGCATTACAAATACAAAAAAAATAAAAACCTAACCTTACAATTCGGAATAGATTACACCTTAAACAGTTCGCTATCTTTAACCAAAGATTTCTACGCCTACAATTTCAAATATAAATATGTCGTTGTAGAGGAATCCATTGACACCGTAGAATACGCAGAAAACATAAAAGGTAAGGTTAACCTTCCGTCACAATTAAAAATAGGTTTTTCAGCCCTAATTAATAATAAGTTAACCTTATCCCTACAATATGACAAAGCCAACTGGAAAAACTACAAAGAAACAATAGAAGGAACGACTACTACACTTCCGGAAATGGTTAATCAGTCTAAAATAACATTGGGTATGAGTTATACTCCAACTCCAATGAGAGAATGGAACAATAAAAGTCGTTCTGTTTTTAATAAATCAACCTACCGTTTCGGAATATGGACTTCCAACAGTAATATTAAAATCAATCAAACACAAATTAAGGATAATGGCATAAGTTTTGGAGTATCCGCACCGTTACTAAGTTCAAGAACTTTTTCATCTGCTGACGTAGGTGTTCAATTAGGACAATACGGAACCATTAGTAACGGATTAGTTCAAGATAGATATATAAAAATTTACATCGGGTTCTCTTTAGCACCTACCAATTACGATAGATGGTTTAGAAAACGTAAATACGATTAAACAATTTGATTAAAAACAAGAGAAAATGAAAAATATACTTACAGTATTAGCATTATTAACGGGAAGTTTAGCCATAAGTCAAGAATGTGTAAAAAAGACTGAAGCTAACTACGGAGCAAATCCAGAAGACGGAAAAGCAAAAATATCGCTTTATGCCGAACCCTTTAAACAAAAAAACTACGCAGACGCAAGGTCATTTTGGTGGGACGCTCAAAAAGCAGCACCAAAATACAAACCCGTTTTATATTCACACGGTGTTTACATGTACAAAAAAGCTCTAAAAAAAGAAAAAGACCCGGAAAAGAAAAAAGCTTATGCCGATACCGTTTTTATGATATACGATTTGTGGGTAGAAAATTTTGGAGATTGTTATGAAATTCAAGTAAAAAAAGGAGCGGATTTAGTTCAATATAAACCAAAAACAGAGTACGAACAAGCCTTTAACTTGTTAAAAAAAGGACTGGTTCAATACCCAAAAGAAAAAGTCAAAGCAACATGGATTTCAAAAGAAATGATGGCTGCTTATTATATGGTGGGGCACAAAAAAGCCGATTGTGATTTGCTTTTGGCAGAATACGAAAAACTTTCGGAAATTGCCGACTATAACATTAAACACTATGCTGACAACGACAAAAAGAAAAACGGATACATCAAAGCTCAAGAATACTTAGACCAAAAAGTAGCACCATGTGCAAGTTGCGATAAATTAGAGGAACTCTACAAACCTAAGGTAGAAGCAAATCCGGAAGATATGGACTTGATAAAAAAAGCAGTAAAAATGCTAGACGGCAGAAAATGTAACTCTAGTGAATTTTACATCAGTTTAGCTTCTAAAATACATTCGGCAGAACCAACAGCAGAATCAGCGATTAGCATCGGAAACTATTGGTACAGTAACAAAAAATACAAAGAAGCAAAAAAATATTACGACGAAGGTTTAACCCTTACCGACAGCGAAGAAGAAAAAGCTAAACTATACGAGCGTTTAGCAAGCATCGAACTATCAAGAGGAAGCTACAAATCAGCTGTTTCTTACGCAAAAAAAATGAAAGACAAATGCAAAGCCAACGCCATCATAGCAAGAGCAATAGCCATGTCAGCACCTTCATGTGGAAATAACAAAATAGAAGTAGGATTTGTTTACAGTTTAGCCATCGACTACGCTAAAAAAGCAAGCGGTTGTATCAGTTCATCAACCATAGCAGCATGGAAAAACAGACTGCCGGGCAAATCGGATTTATTCCTAAATGAATACAAAGTGGGACAAACCGTAACCGTAAAATGTTGGGGAGAAAGCACAACGGTTCGTTCAGTTGATTAATAATAAATAATAATAGGGCGTTCCCTCAAAAAGCAAAAAACACATTCCTTTACAAGGAACGTGTTTTTTGCTTTTTGAGGTCAGGCTATCCGCTATATCTTTTGGTTTGCATAAAGCAAACAAACCAAAAGGATGCCGCTCCTATCCCTAACGTGGATAAAATTGGAAGCTAGAAAGCGAATTTTTAGTTTTCTTATATAATGAAAATAAAAAACACACATAGCATAACACTATACCTACTATTTTCAGTATTACTTTACGCCTGTTCAAGCAACTCAAAAGAAGACATCCAAAAAGTAACAGAAAACAACGAGTTGGGAGAAGTGTCCTACAATGTAATACTTTACTTTTCTGATAGTGGAAGAACAAAAATAAAATTAGAAACCCCTTTACTAAAAAAAATATCCATCTACGATGAAAACGAAGAGGACGTAAAAACCTCCAACCTCATCTGTCCCGAAGGAATGGTTGTAATCTTTTTTGATACAACAGGAAACGAAGAGTCAAAACTATCATCAAAGTATGGGAAGCTATTATCCGAAGAACAATATCTTCTTGTCAAAGACAGCGTAGTCTTTGTCAACCCCAAAGGAGAAAAGTTAGAAACGGAACTCCTGCATATCTACTTTAGTGAAGACAGTATAACAACCCCCGAAAAAGTTAAAATAACTACCGAAAACGGCGTAATCATAGGAAAAGGATTAACCTCAAACACAGGATTCACAAAATACACACTTAACCAAATCACAAACAGTTACTACAATTTTAAAGAAGAAGATGAATAAATTTTTAGAAAAGTTCTGGCTCGTAGTAGCCATAATTGCTACACTTGTAACCCTGTACCTTATAGTGAAAGACGGTCTGGAACCCACAAAATATTATATCTTATTAACAGGTATGGTTTGGGCTATGTTTCTCATTCGTAGAGGTATTCGTATTCGACTGGAAAAAATCGACAAAGAACGAAAAGAATCTGAAAGCAAAATAAAAAAGAACAACCCCAAATCTTGACAAATACAAAATTTAAGTATATTTGTTCCCCTAAATATAAACACCAGTTATGGACGAAGACTCCGTCATCTACTTAGTTCTCATCTTAATATCACTAGCCTTTTCAGCCTTTTTCTCAGGTGTAGAAATAGCCTTTGTTTCCGCAAATCGTTTAAAAATTGCCATAGATAAAAAACAAGGCGGATTTAATATTCTATCCTATTTTGCTAAACGCCCCGATAATTTTATCGGAACGATGTTACTGGGAAATAACGTAGCCATTGTAATCTACGGTATGCTAATGGCTATCGTTCTTGAACCCATCATAGGAAACTACGTTTCCACTCCATTACTTATTCTACTCATTCAAACCATTATTTCTACACTATTGGTTTTAATCTTTGCTGAATTTTTACCCAAAACAATTTTCCGTATAAACCCTAATAGAATCATCTCCTTCCTATCGGTACCACTATTTATTATCTATTGGATTTTATACCCGTTTACTTACATAACCGTAGGTTTATCCAATCTGATTCTTAGCCTTTTCACAAAAGAGACGGAAGAAGAAAGCAATTTCATGGTGTTTGAAAAAACAGATTTAGATTCGTTTCTCGAAGAAAATATAGAACACGATAAAGAAGTAGAACACGAAGTCAAAATCTTTCATAACGCCCTTAATTTCTCCGAAGTCATAGCCCGCGATTGTATGATTCCCAGAAATGAAATTGTAGCCTTTGAAATCGAGGATGAAATAAAAGATTTAAGAGAAAAATTCATCGAAACAGGATTATCTAAAATCTTAATCTACCGGGAAAACATTGATAACATTATCGGATATGTGCACGCTCACGAAATGTTTAAACACCCTAAATCCATTAAATCCGTACTACTCCCCGTCAGTATTATACCCGAAACCATTACAGCCAATAAAATACTGGAAGAACTGATTCAAAAAAACAGAAGTATAGCCATCGTTGTAGATGAATACGGAGGAACGTCAGGTATGATTACAATGGAAGATGTAATAGAAGAAATTTTCGGAGAAATTGTTGACGAACACGACCTTAAAGAGAAAGATATGGTAATCGAAAAAATAAACGATAACCTATACCTTATTTCCGGCAGAGCCGAAATAGATTATATCAACGAGACTTACAACCTCAACCTTCCCGAAAGTGAAGAGTACGAAACGCTAGCCGGGTTAATTATTCATTACACACAAGACATCCCCGAAAAAGATGAAGAAATAAAAATAAACGGCTTCACTTTTGTCGTCAAAGAAGTTTCACAAACAAAAGTCGAGTTAGTGGAAATTTTAATACATAAAAAAGAAGAATAAAGTCTAGAATAAAAAAATCGTAACTATTCAGCCTGATTAGAATCCAGCATAGCTAGTAAAATAATGTTTTCGAATATTGAAGCAGAATTTTTAATTGAAGTGTCAACAACCGACCTCA
>JALWSJ010000154.1 GCA_026993705.1 Flavobacteriales bacterium | reverse complement strand
GGTTTATGGGGCGGAAATTATAGTACACTGCCAACAAGGAAATGTAATTCGATTTAATGGTTTTTATTTGCCTGAATTGGAAACTTCGGAGATTAACATTTCAAAGGAAGAGGCTTTTGCTATTGCTTTGAAAAAAGTAAATGCAAATCTTTATAAATGGGAAATACCGGCGGAAGAAGAACGACTGAAAAAAGATACAAGAAATCCTTTTGCGTCTTATCAACCTAAAGCTGAATTGTTTTATGTTCCTAAAGATGGTGATTTTAATATAGGGAAATATCGTTTGGCGTATCGTTTGGATATTTATGCTCATTCTCCAATGTCGAGAGAAGAAATTTTTGTTGATGCTGAAACAGGTGAAGTTATTTTTACGAATGATTTAATCCATATCGCCGACCAAGTAGGTAGTGCAACAACGGGGTATAGCGGAGTACGGACTATTACGGCAAATTCAACGAATAATGGGTTTACTTTGGAAGAGTCGGGACGAGGACAAGGTATTGGTACGTACAATATGCAAAACGGAACCAATTACAACAGTGCTGTAAATTTCACGGATAACGATAATAATTGGAGTTATGGGAATTATGATAAATACGCTTTAGATGCCCATTGGGGTGCTGAGATGACCTACGACTATTACTTACAAAAACACGGACGAAACAGTATTGACGGTAATGGACATGCTTTAAATAATTATATTCATTATGACAATAATTTTGCTAACGCGTATTGGGATGGGGTTAGAATGACATATGGAGATGGTTCTAGCGGTAATCAACCATTCACATCATTGAAAATAGCAGGGCATGAGATAACGCATGGGTTGACTTCAAATACTGCTGCTCTAGCCTATCAAAATGAATCGGGAGCTTTGAATGAAGGGTTTAGTGATATCTTTGGTAAATCTATTGAAACCTTTGCTCGTCCAAATAACACCAATTGGATAATGGGATCGGATTTAGGGTTTGTTATTCGAAATATAAGCAATCCTAATCAATCCAATAATCCTGATACTTATCATGGGACAAATTGGTTCACGGGAAGTCAAGATAATGGAGGGGTTCACCAAAATAGTACCGTTCTTAGTCATTGGTATTACCTACTTAGCGATGGAGGTTCCGGAGTAAATGATTTAGGGAATAGTTATAATGTAACAGGAATTGGAATTACCGATGCGTCAAAAATAGCTTTTAGAACATTAACAGTTTATATAACTTCGGGTTCTCAATATCAAGATGCCTATAATTTTTCTGTGCAAGCTGCACAAGATTTATTTGGAGATTGTTCTCCTCAATTGGAAGCTACTTATAATGCTTGGTATGCCGTTGGTCTCGGGAATGGATATTCGGGAGCGATTGATGCTACTTTTGTTCCAAGTACTACGGGAGGTTGCAGTACGCCTTTGGAAGTGTTTTTTAGCAATAATAGTTCTTCTTCATCAAATTTCTCATGGGATTTTGGAGATGGAGGAACTTCTTCATCGCCTAATCCTTCTCATACTTATACAACAGCAGGAACATATACGGTTTCTCTAATCGTGAGTAGCTCTAATTGTGGGGCAGATACTTCTGTAATGACAAATGTAATTACCATAGGAGGATTGCCTGCACCAATAGCACAAGACGTGGATTTGTGTTCGGCAGGAACAGCAGATTTATCGGCTACGGCTAATGGAACAATTAAATGGTACGATGCTTCGGTTGGTGGAAACTTGGTAGGAACGGGTTCTGCCTTTACAACAGCTGTGATTAATTCATCTACAACCTATTACGTGCAACAAAGTATGGGAGGAACAGGATTGAGAGTGGGTGCTGTAGATAATACTATCGGAAACGGTGGTTATTTTAACGGAGACCAATACCTTATTTTTGATTGTTTTACTGCTTGTACACTTAATTCGGTTTGGGTAGATGCCAATGGTTCAGGAAACAGAACCATAGAATTGAGAGACAATACCGGAGCGGTTTTACAATCGGCTACGATTAATATTCCTAATGGACAAAGTCGAATAAATTTGAATTTCAGTATTCCAGTTGGTCAAGATTTACAATTGGGCTGGGCAGCTGGTTCACAACCTAATTTGTATAGAAATAGTGACGGGCCAAGTTACCCTTATACTTTAAACGGTATTTTATCCATTAAAAACAGTAGTGCTTCAGTAGCTGGGTATTACTATGCTTTTTATGATTGGGACATAACAGCACCATATTGTGAAAGTCCTAGAACAGCTGTAAATGTTAACGTGATGCAAGCACCAACAGCAACGGGGGCTTCTCGTTGTGGTGCGGGGACACTGACTTTATCGGCAACTGCTGTCGGTACTGGAACGCTAAATTGGTACGATGCTCCAACGGGCGGAAATCTTGTAGGAACGGGCGGAACTTTTACAACTCCATCGTTAAGTTCAACAACCAACTATTATGTAGAAGAAGCGAATGTTATGCCGACCATTACCGGAGGTCCTGCTGATAATACTTTCTTTCAAGGCGGGTATTTTAACGGAAACCAACACTTGCTGTTTGATTGTTATACTCCTACCTTGTTAAAATCCGTAAAAGTATATGCAGGCTCTACGGGGAACAGAACCATAGAATTGAGAGATAATTCAGGGGCGATTTTACAATCGGCAGTAGTGAATATTCCTGCAGGTGAGAGTAGAGTAACGTTAAACTTTAATATTCCGGTAGGAACGAATTTACAACTGGGAACCGCACCTAATAGTTCCCAAGATTTGTTTAGAAACCAGGGTGGAGCTTCATTCCCATATAATATAGGAAGTTTAATTTCGATAACAGAAACAAGTGCTGCAACACAGGGAGCACCAAACTATTATTATTATTTCTATGATTGGTGGGTAGAAGAAGTAGCTTGTTCTTCAGGAAGAACACAAGTTACAGCATCTATAAATGGGGCTGTTGACCCTACGATAACGCCCGTTAACAATGTTTGTATAACCGATTCTCCCCTTACATTAACCGCGGCAACCGGAGGCGGAACGTGGAGCGGAACAGGGGTAAGTGCACAAGGAGTTTTTGACCCATCGATAGGAGCCGGTACATATACCATTACTTATTCATTGACAGGAAGTTGTACGGCAACAGATCAAATAGATATTACGGTAGATACACCAAAAGATGCAACCATTACTTCAGGAACAACTTATTGTTTAGCACAAGGTAATGTACAATTGACAGCCGTAGATCAAGGAGGTGTATGGTCAGGAAATGGAATAATTGATTCGATAAATGGAATATTTAGTACCAATATGGCAGGAGTAGGATTGCATACCATAACTTACAGCATACCGGGAGGATGCGGAGATACCCAATCTGTATCTATTTATGTTTCAAGTACAGGTAACGCCAATTTTACAGTGCTAAACTCAAATGTATGTGAGAGCGAAGCTCCTTTTGCACTTGTGCCGAATACAAGCGGAGGTATTTGGAGTGGAACGGGAGTAGATTCGCAAGGAGTATTTGATCCGTCCGTGGCAGGTATAGGTTCTCACGTTATTACTTATACTCTAACAGGTGGATGCAGTGATACACATTCCGAAACGATAGTAGTGGAAGCACAAGCCAATGCCGCTATCAATTATATAGGAGCTATTTGTATGAATCATGCACCGATAACCGTTACAGCAGCTACTCCTGGAGGAGTTTGGAGTGGAGCGGGAATAACAGATAATCAAGCAGGAATTTTTGATCCGTCAGTTGCCGGAGTTGGTTCGCATGATATTACCTATTTTATTGCGGGAAACTGTGGTGCAACAGCTACCACGACCATCGAAGTGGAAAATTGTACAGGCATTGATGAATTAGGAGAAAGCAGGTTGCAAGTTTTCCCGAATCCGGCACGAAACAAAGTCAGCGTAGTTTTGTCGAATGTAAAATCAGCAAGAACAGAAAATTTATATATTTACAATCAATTGGGAGAGCTAGTGATAACTCGTAAAATCACCCCTGTTGCCAACCGATACAACGAAACAATAGACCTCTCATTTTTGGCACGAGGAGTCTATACACTTAGAATTGGAAGCCTAAATAAGAAGATAACTAAAATATAATCCTTAGGTTTGCATAACCATTTGGGCGTTCCCCTAAAACACAAAACAAGCATATCGCTACCGCGAAACGCTTGTTTTGTGTTTTAGGGTCGGGCTATCCGCTATATCTTTTGCCCTCCAAAAGGAGGGAGGGCAAAAGGATGCCGCTCCTATCCCTAACGTGTGTAAAATGAGCGGTAAGAAAATGAGTTTTAGTTTCTTTAGACGATGAAAAAAATCTTTGCATAGCACCCGCTATGGAAATATTTTTTGAAGAAGTATAAAGGAAATAAAAACATTTTCTGGTGCTCATTTTACGCAGGTTAGGGATACAATCCCTAACGCAGTTGAGGTAAGTGCAAAGAAAATGGGATTTAGTATTCTTAGATGATGAATATTTTCTTTGCATAGCACCAACTATTGAAAATAAATTTGAAGAAAGATAAAGAAAATTAAGTACAATAGAAATCCTTTTAAATAACGAGGAAAAATAAAATAATAAAAAACAAAATGAAAAAAGTAATCTTAACATTATTAGTAGGAAGTTTAATCTTTTTATTGAACGCCTGTGGAGGAGAAAAAATAGAAGGAGAATGGAAAATAGACCCTTCGTCTTTTGATATCGTATTGGGAGAAGGGTTTCCTGACGAAATGAAAGCGGCAGTAGAAGAAATCAAGGTAGAATCCCAAAAAGCAGAAACAAAAGAAGAGTTTGATAAAGCCATTATAGAATTTAAACCCGATGGTACAGCCATCCTAAAAGATGCTGATAATCCGGAAGAATCGGAAGAGATACATTGGGAAAAGAAAGGAGATAAAATCCGATTTAAAGGAGAAATAGAAGGAGAGCCTTTTGATTTTCAATTGGATATTTTAAACTATTCAAAAGATAAAATGGAATTGGGAATAACCGGAGAAGATTTATTAGAACAAATTAGAACCAAACATTCTGAGTTATTGGAAGGAGTTCCCGGATTTATTGATTTAGAAAAATTAGTAAAAGGAGGAAAAATATCTATTGATTTAGTTCGAGCTTAGTGTAAATAAGTGCTTTAACGTAGCTTCTAAAATAGAATAAAATGAGCAATAAGATCACGACTCTATTCGGAATTAAGTACCCAATTATACAAGGCGGAATGATTTGGTGTAGCGGTTGGGAATTGGCTTCAGCCGTTTCCAATGCCGGAGGTTTGGGAATAATCGGTTCGGGCTCAATGTATCCCGATGTATTGCGTACACATATAGAAAAATGCAAGCAAGCAACCGACGAACCTTTTGCGGTAAATTTACCTATGCTTTACCCCGATATTGACAAACATATCGAAACAATTATAGAGCTGAAAGTTCCAATAGTTTTTACGTCTGCCGGAAATCCGCAAACGTGGACAAAAAAATTAAAAGACGAAGGAATTGTTGTTGTACACGTTGTTTCAAGCGTAAAGTTTGCTTTAAAAGCAGAAGATGCAGGCGTAGATGCTGTTGTAGCTGAAGGTTTTGAAGCGGGTGGACACAACGGTAAAGATGAAACCACAACTTTAGTGCTTACACCAATGGTGAGAGATGCAGTAAAAATACCACTTATCGCGGCTGGAGGAATCGCTAACGGAAGAGGATTAATGGCTTGCCTTGCTCTTGGGGCAGATGCTGTTCAAATCGGGTCGCGTTTTGTGGCTTCGGAAGAAGCATCGGCACACATCAATTTTAAAAATGAAATCATAAAATCCGTTGAGGGAGATACGCAGCTAACGCTAAAAGAAATCACGCCTGTACGCTTGTTGAAAAATGATTTTCACAACAAAGTGGAACGCGTTTATTTAAATGGAGGAACAGTTGATGATTTAAAAGAACTCTTAGGAAGAGGAAGAGCAAAAAAAGGAATGTTTGAAGGCGACCTTGTAGAAGGAGAATTAGAAATTGGTCAGGTTTCGGCAATGATTGATGAGATTAAACCTGCGGGACAAATTGTACGAGATATTATGAATGAATATCATTCGGTACGAAAAGAAATTATACAAGGAGGGAAATACTGTTTGTAAAGGTTATCCTTTAATTTTTTTTATTTATGACCGCATCAGTTATTATTACAGTTATAACACTCTATTTTTTGTTGCTTATTTTTGTTGCAAAAATAACATCAAAAGGAGCAGGAAATGAAGCCTTTTTTATCGGGGAACGAAAATCGCCGTGGTATGTAGTGGCTTTTGGAATGATAGGAGCTTCGCTTTCGGGAGTTACTTTTCTGTCTGTGCCCGGATGGGTTGGAAATGCCGGAAACCAATTCAGTTATATGCAAGCTGTGTTGGGTTTTTTGGTCGGTTATGTTGTTGTTGCTTATGTGTTATTGCCTTTGTATTACAAATTGAATTTAATTTCTATTTACGGATATTTAGAAAAAAGATTTGGGTTTTGGAGTTATAAAACAGGAGCGTTCTTTTTTCTGTTATCTCGGATTATTGGGGCTTCGGTTCGGCTGTTGTTGGTTGCTAATGTTCTGCAAGTTATATTGTTTGAACAGTGGGGCGTGCCTTATTTCGTTACTGTAATTGTTTCGGTTTTATTAATTTGGGTTTACACCAATAAGGGAGGAATCAAAACAATTATTTGGACAGATACCTTGCAAACC
>JALWSJ010000153.1 GCA_026993705.1 Flavobacteriales bacterium | reverse complement strand
ATTCCAGAACATAAAGCAAATAAATTATTTGAGTTATTTCCTCAAAATTGGAAAGAACTCAATAACGAATAACATGTACTTTACCGTACGCTTACGTTGTTTTGAGTATAAGCAAAAGAATTTTTCATCGTCTAAGAAAACTAAAATTCACTTTCTTGCTTCCAATTTTATCCACGTTAGGGATAGAACGGCGTGTTTGAACTCCTTTTGTGTTGTTGCGCTTATGCAACACAAAAGAGTGAGTAGTGATAGCCCGACCTTTCAAGAGTAAAAAATAAATGGTAAAACCTTTATTTTTTATTCTTGAAAGGGAATGTTCTAAATAGTCAACACAACAACCTAACAAACAAATGGTTACAACACTTTACTTAAAGTAATTCAAAATACATTGTGAATATCCTTTTTAAAAGTCTATTGATAACGGAAATAAAATAATCAATCTTTGTACTGTTGATTAAACTACACACTTTATGAGGTACAATAATGAAATAATTGGTTTGTTTCCTTTGCGACTGTTTTTGTTGGAAGGAGAAAGCACGAAGTTGCATATTTACGAGCCAAAGTACCTACAATTAATCAGCGATTGTTTGCGGTACGATTGCCCTTTTGGCATCCCTTACCAATCTAGGGTGAAACTGCACGAATATGGTAGTGTGGTGATGGTGAAAAGCATCGGAAAAAAATACAAAGACGGTAGTATCGATGTAATTGTGGAATGTATTCAAAACTTTAAGGTACAATCGTTTGAAGCTCAACAAGAAGGTAAACTTTATCCGGCGGGAGAGGTAAAGTATTTAGATAATTTTAAAATACTACCCAACAGAGAATTGGTAGACTTGGCTGAAAATTACTACAAATTATTATTTAATAAAGAGTTGGATACTTTTCCAGAAATAGATTTTTCGGGCATCATCAACTTATTGAGTTTAGAAGAAGAAGAAAAACTAAAACTCTTTAAATATCCGCCAAATAAGAAGGTACAATTTTTGATTCACAAACTGAAATATATGTCTATTTTGGTGCATAAAGAAAAACTGGTAGAGCATCAATATCACCTGAATTGATTTAATAAAATGACCTTAAAATTGTACTTCTTCGCTTTATTGCTACTCCCTTTATGGGTATCAGCTCAGCTAATTGACAACTCAGAATGTCAAGCCTTTAGCGAAACACCTTTTTTCAATCGTGAGTTTATACAACGTAACGGCATAAGACAAATAAGAGGGAAAGTTTCATCAAAGAAAACCCTGCAAGCCATCGAGGACAGAAAATTAGTTGTAGGCTATGTATTCGATAAAAAAGGAAGGCTAATTGAACAATACCGCTCTTTTAATAACTCTGATAAAAAAGATACGACTTTTATCTACTACTATTATGATGAGAATGACAACATCATAACACAGCGAATGAGCGACAGCTATGGTTTTTTCTCCAACAATTATACCTATAATCCGTTGGGGCAAATGACCGAAAAAACCTATTGTAGAGACGAAAATACCGGCAAAGACAAGCAACACTTCAAATTAGGTAAACAACATATCATCGTAAAAGAAACCTTCAGCTACGAGAACACGGACAGTACCCTACACCAACACACCTATAATAGCCGTGGTAAAAAGTACAAAACCATTTCATCATACTTCAACAAACACGGACTATTATCCAAAGACGAAAAAAAATTAATGATTAACAAAAAAAAGAGCAAAACACTTTATCAATACGACGACAAAGGCAACATCAGTGAAAAAACCGTATATCCCGATTATAAAAAAGACCAACATACAACCACAAAATACCTATACGACGAGCTGGGAAACTTAGAATATATCGACGAATACGTAAACGGAAAACACATTACGCACAAAGAAATATTGTACGACAAATCGACCTATTTGATGAAAGCCCTATTGGTACAAGACATAGAAACCAACTTTATCAAAATCATTAAATATACCTACGATTATTATTAATTGGGCGTTCCTCTATTTTATTAGATAAGTATATCGCTATCACGAAACACAAGTTTTGAAAAATAGGGTGGGGCTATCCGTTATATTTTTACGGCGTTAAAAAGTAGTGTAGTGCAACGAAACTGCTTTTTATGCCGTAAAGGGAACGCCCAAAATATCCTCATTATTCTTTACAATTAAAAATCACTTGTTCAAATCAAAAATGATTTTATAGCGTTGTTTACAAAACAATTTGTAACTTTGTTTTAAACGATGTGTACTTATACCATTTGTACAGTATTTAAGCTCGATGGAATCAAAAGCAGTAATAGAAAGTCTGAAAAATAACGTTTATCAATTGATGGAGGAGTTTCGGTTATTGCAGGAAATTAATAAGGAAAAAGAGCAGGAAATAGAAGCTCTTCGAGGTTTGTTAAAAGAAAAAGAATTCGAAAATGCTGAGCTGAATGAGAAGTATCGCGTTTTGAAAATGGCAAAATCTTTAGAAGGTGCATCAGGTGAAAATCGTGAGGTAAAACTAAAGATTAACGAGATGGTTAGAGAAATAGACAAGTGTATAGCACTGTTGAACAGATAAATAAATTTGCAAGATGAGTACGCTTTCGATAAAGGTAAACATAGCAGGAAGAACGTATCCGCTTACGATAAATCGTGAGGAGGAGGAAGCGATTCGCAAAGCTGCACTTGCAATTAATAAAAACATAGAAGAGTTAAAAGCTAATTATGCTGTGCGAGATGCACAAGATTTATTGGCTATGACGGCTCTTCAATTTACGACAGAATTGCAAAAAGAATCCAAATCGGTGGAACATGAGCAATTGTTGTCGGACTTAAAGAACTTGGATAGTCGTTTAAGTGTGTTTTTAAAGAAATCTTCTTAGCCTTCTTAAATAAGTTGAAGAGTCAGCTTTGAGTTCCGTTTTCATTTTTTTGGAAGTAATTATAATTATATAAACATCGTTCAAGGCTTTTGCTTTGAAGAATAAAACAAAGAAAATGAACATAGTAATCGGATTGGTTGTAGGATTGATAGTAGGTATTGGAGTTGCTTATTTTTTCCTGAGTAAAGGCATAAATGCAAAAAAAGATATTTTATTGAAAGAGGCAGAGTTGGAAGCCGATGCCATTAAAAAAGAAAAAATATTACAAGCGAAAGAGAAGTTTCTTTCTTTGAAAGAAGAACACGAAAAAATGGTGAATAACCGTAATCGTAAATTACAGGAAAGAGAAAATAAATTCAACCAAAAAGACAAAACCCTTAACAGAAAGATTGAAGAGTATAACCGAAAAGATAAAGAAACTACTCGATTGAAAGAACAGTTGGCTCGTCAAGTGGAAATCTTTGAACTTAAACAAGAGGAACTTGAAAAGATACACGCTAAACAAGTGCAAGAGCTTGAAAAAATGAGTGGTTATACGAAAGAAGAAGCAAAAGAACATTTGGTGCAAGCTCTAAAAGATGAAGCCAGAACCGAAGCGATGGCTTATATTCAAGAAATTCAAGAAGAGGCAAAATTAAATGCTACAAGAGAGGCTAAAAAAATAGTAATTCAATCTATTCAACGTGTAGCAACTGAAAAAGCCGTAGAAAACTCAGTGTCGGTTTTCAATATCGACAGCGACGAGATGAAAGGTCGAATTATTGGTAGAGAAGGTCGAAACATCAGAGCAATGGAAGCTGCAACCGGCGTTGAGGTTATTGTAGATGATACTCCGGGAGCTATTATGTTATCGTGCTTTGATCCGGTGCGTAGAGAAATAGCTCGTTTGTCTTTGCATCAGTTAGTTGCCGACGGTAGAATACATCCTGCCAGAATTGAAGAAGTCGTTGCTAAGACGAAAAAATCATTGAACGAAGAAATTATAGAAACGGGAAAACGAACTTGTATTGATTTAGGTATTCATGGGTTACATCCGGAGTTGATAAAAATGGTCGGTCGTATGAAGTACCGTTCTTCTTACGGACAAAACTTGTTGCAACACTCAAGGGAAGTGGCAAATTTGTGTGCTACTATGGCATCAGAATTAGGTTTAAATCCTAAAGTGGCTAAAAGAGCCGGATTATTGCACGATATAGGTAAAGTGCCGGAAAATGAACCAGAATTGCCTCACGCTATTTTGGGAATGAAAATGGCTGAAAAATACGGGGAAAAACCGGATATCTGTAATGCGATTGGAGCTCACCACGATGAGATAGAAATGACAACCTTAATTTCACCGATTGTGCAGGTTTGTGATGCGATTTCAGGGGCAAGACCGGGAGCAAGAAGAGAAGTTGTAGAATCGTATATACAGCGAATTAAAGATTTGGAGAACGTAGCCTTAACCAAAGATGGAGTTACCAAAGCTTACGCGATTCAAGCAGGAAGAGAACTTAGAGTTATCGTTGAAAGTGAAAAAGTTTCTGATAAAAGAGCTGACGAACTTTCATTTGAAATTTCTCATCAAATTCAGACAGAAATGACTTATCCTGGACAAGTGAAAGTTACCGTAATTAGAGAAAAACGTTCGGTTGCTTACGCAAAATAAACGCGGATTAAGATAATTTTAGAAACAAATAATAGCTATTTATATGCTCGAAAACAAAAAGGTATTGGTAACGGGAGGAGCCGGGTTTATTGGGTCTAATGTTACAGAAAGATTATTGGTACAAGGTAATACTGTAGTTTGTTTGGATAATTTTTCTACGGGAAAAAGAGAAAATATAGCTACGTTTCTTAATCATCCGAATTATACATTGATAGAGGGGGATATTAGAGATTTGGGTGTCTGCAATCAAGCAGTTAAAGAGGTGGATGTTATCCTTCATCAAGCTGCTCTTGGTTCTGTTCCTCGTTCCATTAAAGACCCGATAACAACAAATAGCGTAAATATTACCGGTTTTTTAAATATGCTAGTTGCAGCAAAAGATAACGGAATTAAACGTTTTGTTTACGCTGCAAGTTCATCTACTTACGGAGATTCTATGCAATTGCCAAAGGTAGAAGAAAATATCGGTAGCCCTTTGTCGCCTTATGCTGTTACAAAGTATGTCAATGAGTTGTATGCAAAAGTCTTTTCATCGCTGTATGGTTTAGAAACCATAGGTTTGCGTTATTTTAATGTGTATGGAAGAAGACAAGATGCCGAAGGAGCATATGCTGCCGCAATTCCAAAATTCATAAAAGCATATATGAATTATGAAGCTCCGACTATACATGGAGATGGTACACAAACACGAGATTTTACGTATATTGATAACGTAATCCAAGCAAACGAATTAGCCGCGACAACCACAAATAAAGATGCTCTTAATAAAGTGTATAATGTAGCTTGCGGAGAAGAAACCGTATTGATTGATTTGTTGGATAAAATTAAAGAGCTTTTAGTTCATTTTGATGCAAAAATAAAAAATGTTTCGCCAACTCATATTCCCGAAAGACAAGGAGATGTCCGGTATTCACTGGCATCGATAGAAAAAGCAAAAAGATACCTCGGCTATCGACCTTCACATACGTTTAATCAAGGGTTGGAGGAAGCGATTGAATGGTATTGGAATAACTTGTAATGAAACAATAGCTGCATGAACGTAACCGAAAAGTCTTATGTAAAACGAATTTTTGTTTTGTTTTCGGGGAATGTTTTCGCTCAAGTTATCCCCTTTATTTTGGCCCCGATTATAACAAGAATCTACACGCCGGAGCAAATGGGAGTACAAGGAAATTTTATTGCATTGGTTACGCTTTTAGGAGTTGTTGCAAATGGGAGGTATGAGTTGTCAGTTGTCTTACCTAAAGACGATAGAAATGCCTTTAATCTATTGATTCTTTCAGTTAAAATCACTCTGCTGATAGCTATTCTTTCAGCATCTTTGCTGTTTTTCAAAGAAGATATTGCCGATTATTACAACACAACATTACTGTCGCCGTTTTTAATTTATGTACCCTTAGGTGTTTTACTCTTTTCATTGCACAATATCTTCATACAATGGTTGGTTAGAAAGGAGTCCTACCGAAAAATATCATTGGTAAAAATTATATTATCCGTTGTAACAAACCTAAGTTTTATATACTTTGGTTGGTTACATTATGGAGTTGACGGATTGATAGGTGGCTTTTTGTTAGGCTTTTTAATATCTATTCTCTTTCTTATCTTTTATGTATCTAAAACCATAAAAGTAACATGGTATAATGCTAACCTCGAAAAAGAAATGATGCGTAAATACAAGGATTTTCCTTTAATCAACAGTTTACACGCTTTTAGTGATTTGTTGTTTTCGGAATTTATCATACTAAGTATTCTAACACATCAGTTTGGAGTAATAACAGCCGGGATTTACGTGATAATGATAAAGTATTTAAAAGCCCCTTCACGATTTATAAGCAATGCAATCGGGCAAGTTTTTTATAAAGAATCATCCGTATTGAAGGCAAAAGGCAAAGCTATGTATCCAATCATGATAAAATCCATACAACTTAGTTTATGGGTAGCTGTGCCAATGCTTATCATTGTCTTGTTGGCGGGCGAAAGTCTTTTTGCTTGGTATTTGGGTGAAGAATGGCGGGAAGTCGGAGTTTTTGCAAAAATTATGATACTACCCATCTTTCTTAATTTTCTTACTTCTCCCATATCATCTTTGCCTTTGGTTTTTCAACAGCAAAAAAAATCATTATTGGTAAATCTGTTCGGGATGACTATAAGTGCGGGTTTATTTGCAATAGGA
>JALWSJ010000152.1 GCA_026993705.1 Flavobacteriales bacterium | reverse complement strand
GTTTACGGCAGACTTGTTTTAAGGGAGAAAGTAGTTTTGCTGAAATTGGGCTAGAAAAAAATCCAAGATTATATTTTTTTAGTCCTTGTATTTTTTTTTTATCTTCAATTTCTAAATTCAGTCCAAGCGCTTCTAATACGTCTACTGAACCTGTTTTACTGCTTGTATTTCGGCCACCATTTTTTGCAATTTTAATTCCGTTACTAGCAGCGATAATTGCAGCAGTGCTTGATATATTAAATGTATTTGCACAGTCTCCTCCAGTCCCACAACAATCAAAAATTTGCATTTTACTATTGATAGTAGGAGATTTATTTTCCAAAAAGAATAGGATTTCTCTTAAATCTTTTGCTTTTAATTGATTAGTTTCATTTGCAAGCTCTAAAAGCTCTTTTTCGTTAGAGTTATGTATTTGCTTAAAAAGTTTTTCACAATCTATCATCACGCAGCTATAAGCTGATTAAAATGTTGCTGACGTTCAGTTTCTACAATTAAACTTGCTTTAGTAAGAGATTTTGGAAATTCACGGCCTCGCATAATTAATTGTTCATCCCAAGTCTCAGCTTCAAAAGCGTTAATTATTTCTTGAACAGCAGTAGAAACATCGAATTCTTTACAACTAAAAATATCAACAGTTAAAAATCCTTTTTCAGGGAAGGTATGAAAAGCAAGATGACTTTCTGCGATTATTACAATGCCGCTTAAACCCCAATCATCAGCGACTTCACCTCTGTATTCAAAAACATGAGGATCCATAATTTTTGTCATTCCCATTTTGTCTGGTAATTTGTTTAAAAGGTCTGTTAGGAGTGTTTTATCCGCTAGTTTACTGTGCTTACAGCCAGATGCTTCCATTATTAAATGTGGTCCGAACATTATTTTCCTCCTATTTTTTATTCACGCTAACCAAATTCGTTGTGCATGTTTCCCTTTTATTACTCTTTGTTTTAGAGCGAGGTAAATATTACCAGTAATACATAAAACTTGCTATCGGGAATTATAAAAAAAATACTAAGCCTTAATTATCAAGGGGAAACCCTAGGGAATATCATCCAGAGTTAATACCTGTTATAATATGTATCTATATATTGAGTCATGGTCGAAGCAATTAATAATTCAAATTTACTGTCTGTACAAAATAATGGCCAACAACCAAGAGAAGTTTCCTCTAATAATGGGTTGAAACGAAGTACTATAGATTTATATGAAGAAATGCGTAATGAAGGGCGATCTTTAGCTGCAGAAAGAAATAAAATTTCAGAAACTCAAGAGTTTCAGTTTTTATCTATTTTTCAATCTGCTGCAAGGTGGATGAAAAAAAATATATCAAGGGCTTTTAAAGTATTAGGTATTTTTGGAGCGACTTTATCTATTGGGACTTTTTCTCTTTTGCATCTAAAATTACCTGCAATTTTGCTTGGAATACCAACAGGGATGGCATTTTTTATTTCTTATGTTTTAGGCCGAACATCTAAAGATGATTCATCTGGTTTTTCAACCAATCCATACAAAGTTTTAAAAGATACGGTGAATAATCCTGAATTATTAGAAACAGCTTCTCCTAAGGTTTTATACGCAGTTGATCAAATTAAAAATACTAATAATTC
>JALWSJ010000151.1 GCA_026993705.1 Flavobacteriales bacterium | reverse complement strand
AAAGTGAACACTCACTTTATTTTAAAATGTAAAAAGAACTAATTAAGTTTCTCATATATTAGGCTAACCCAATAACAAATGAAATTGTTGTAAATAGTAAAATAGTTGGGAAAAGCTCAACAACTTTTTCTTTTTTAATAATTGTTTTACCTGCTTTTAACGCTCCTAACAGCATTTCGCCTGTTCCAATAATTATCCCTCCTAGCGAAATAAATAGAATTTGAAACCCTGCTTTATTCGTAAGAAAAAGAATAATTGGGATAAAACAAACTACTGCACCGGAAATGAAATGAAGAACTCCAATAGACAATGAGGCAACTTTCCCTTTTGCGAAAAAACGTAATGAAGCGGCAATAACAAAACTAATAAAAATTAGTGTTGCATAAACCCCCGCATGCTCCAATTTATCAAACACAATTCCTAACGATAAAGACATTGGGATTAAAGAAACAACTACGGCGATGTAATCATTTTCCATGATTTCAAATCCCATTAAAAGTAAAAGAAGGGATGCAAGAAGTAATATACCGAATGAAATAGTATATAATGTCGTAGTTAAATCGGAATAATTATCCATACCATGAATTATCTGATATCCTGCGACAATTCCCGTAAACAAATATATAATACGATTAAGTATGGATTTTTTCATTCCTTCCTACAACGTACCAATAATAACCATAATCATTGCACCAAGCATATATAACGATGCATACTTAAATAATCCGAAATTTACTTTTTCAGAAGGTTTGTAAACACTATATGCCGCAAGCCCAACAATTCCTACCGTTAATACTGCAAGCAATCTTAAATATCCCCAAGATAACCCCAAACCATATGCAACTCCTGCAATGGCAATGGATGCTCCTAATGATGAAAGAGCTATAATAATTCTGGTTTTTTGGTAACCATAAGTTGACGGGAATGTAGGGATACCAGCATTTTTATAATCTTCAAAATACTTCATACTAAATGTAAGAATATGCGTTGGAATCCATAATAAGATTGCAAGCGAAAATAAAATACCGATAAAATCAATCTGCCCGGTACCAAGCGCTCTTCCAGCTAGAATTGGCATTCCGCCCGAAATACCGCCCCACACAATAGACCAAGCTGTCTTGCGTTTTAACCAAATAGTATAAATAACAACGTCTATAAATAATCCCGCAAAAACAACAATACCAAAAATTAGAGACATACTTAGCGCTAATCCAACTCCCAAAGCAGAAACAATTAATCCTAAAATCAACGCTTCGTTTGGAGCTAAAGCGCCGCTTGGAAGCGGTCTATTTTTGGTACGATTCATTTTGGCGTCAATATCTCTATCGTACCACATATTTAAGATTGTGCTCCCGCTTACTGTTAAAAACAAACTAACAGTAAGTCCTAGAAACGTTTCCCAAGTTTTAACAGGGCATCTCGCGCTAACATATCCAGTAATACCAGTTATTAATAAAAGCCCTGTTTGCAAGCTCTTAATTAAGGGCCAATATAGTTTAAATTTCTTTTTTATAATCGATTTGTTGCTCATTTTTTTATATACTATGGGACGCTTTAACTAAAGCGTCCCATAATTCCCTTTTTTATTTTTCATTATTTTCTTCTGGTTGTG
>JALWSJ010000150.1 GCA_026993705.1 Flavobacteriales bacterium | reverse complement strand
AAAGCAGCATCTTTCACTACTTCGCTATACGTCGGGTGAGGATGACAAATTCTGGCAATATCTTCTGCCGATGCTCTGTATTCCATGGCTACGGCAGCCTCCATTATCAAGTCGGCAGCTCGCGGTGCTATCATGTGCACGCCTAAAACTTCATCGGTTTTTTCGTTAGCTATGATTTTTATCACGCCCATAATATCCATGCTTGCTCTTGCTCTACCCAAGGCTTTAATCGGGAATTGACCTACTTTGTAAGCAATACCGCTTTCTTTTACTTGTTCTTCGGTTTTTCCTACTGCCGCTACTTCCGGCCAAGTGTAAACCACACTCGGAATTAAGTCGTAGTTGATATGCGGTTTTTGACCAGCCAACAACTCGGCTACAAAAACACCTTCTTCCTCAGCTTTATGAGCTAACATAGGACCTTTTACCACATCGCCAATAGCATAAATACCTTCTACGTTGGTTTGCAAATGCTCGTTGGTTTCTATTACTCCTCGTTCATTCACTTTGATGCCAACGTTTTCCAAGCCAAGTCCTTTGGTGTATGGTTTTCTACCCACGGCTACCAAGCAGTAATCTCCCTCAAAAGAAACTTCTTCACCTTTTTTGTTTTTCGCCACCACCGTAACCGAATCGCCGTTATTGGTTACCTTTTGTACAGCGTGATTAAAGTTGAATATAAAGCCTTCTTTTTTCAATACTTTTTGTAATTCTTTCGACATTGTTTTGTCCATCGTAGGGATAATTGTTCCAGCAAATTCAACCACTGTAACTTTTGCCCCTAAACGAGCATAAACACTCCCCAATTCCAAGCCAATAACACCGCCACCAATCACGATTAAATGCTTAGGAACTTCTTTCATTTCCAATGCTTCCGTAGAAGTGATAATTCTTTTTTTATCCGGTTCCATTCCCGGAAAATAATTCGGTTTAGACCCCGTAGCAATGATAATGTTTTTAGTAGAAATCGTTTGTTCTCCCCCTTCGCCTGTAACTTTTACCGTGTTTTTATCCACAATAGAACCAACACCCTGAAAAACATCCACCTTATTTTTGTTCATCAAATAGCTGACTCCGTCACTGTTTTGTTTGACTACATCGCGTTTACGTTCAATCATCGTAGCCAAATCAAAACTCAAATCTCCGGTAATAATACCGTGTTTGGCAAACGTATGTTGAGCATCATGATAATGATGCGACGAATCCAATAATGCCTTTGAAGGAATACAACCAACGTTCAGACAAGTCCCGCCCAAAGCAGGGTATTTCTCTATAATAGCGGTTTTTAAACCCAATTGTGAACATCTGATTGCCGAAACATATCCTCCCGGTCCCGAACCGATAATGGTAACATCGTATTGACTCATTTTTATTTAGAATTAAGTTAATTTTTAATTTGAGTCGGTAAAGTTAAACAACTTCTTTGTAAAAATGGGAGAGTCTTTAAAATTTTATGAGATTGATGTTTTGGGCGTTCCCTTTACGGCATAAAAAAGTAGTTTCGTTGCACTACACAACTTTTTAACGCCGTAAAGGTCGGGCTATCACTACTCACTCTTTTTGCCCACAAAAGCGGGTGGGCAAAAAGGAGTTCAAACACGCCGTTCTATAC
>JALWSJ010000149.1 GCA_026993705.1 Flavobacteriales bacterium | reverse complement strand
TAACGTGCTTAAAATAAGCACTATAAAATATTTTTATTTCCTTTATACTTCTTCAAAAAATATTTCCATAGCTGGTGCTATACAAAGATTTTTTTCATCGTCTAAAGAAACTAAAATCCATTTTTTTACTGCTCATTTTACACACGTTAGGGATAGAAGCGGCATCCTTTTGCCCACCCTCCTTTTGGAGGGCAAAAGATATAGTGGATAGCCCGACCCTTTTTCGCAAAACAAACGTTTCGCCTGAGCGATATGTTTGTTTTGCGAAAAAGGGGAACGCCCTAAATCTCTTAATTATCGCTAGGTGAAAAGTCAAATTTATCGGGGCTTACCAGGTTGATTTTTACTGCAAAAAGGACGATTCCCGCGGTGTTTCCTACGCCTAATTTTCGCATAATATTTTTTCGATGTGTATTTACGGTGTGGTTACTGATATGGAGTACAACGGCTATTTGGGCATTGGTATAGCCTTCGGAAATGAGCTTGACTACGTCCATTTCTCTGTCGGATAATGAGATGGGAGAACAGTCGTTCTTGGTTGCTGATAGATTTACCTCGTCTTTTTTTAACTCATTTAATACTTCGCCACAGAAAAAATGTTTGCTGTTGTAGGTTTCTTCGATGCTTTCTATAATTTCTTCGGGCGGACAATCTTTTTTAAGATGACCGAGTAAACCGCTTTTCAGTGCTTCGTTAATTTCTTCTTTTTGTGGCGAATGTGTTATTCCAATGGTCTTTGTAGTTGGACTGATGAGTTTTATTTTTGCAATATCTCCGGTGGAGAAACCTTTGGAGGTGTAATCTATCAAGATAATATCGGGGCGATTTGTTTTTAACTGTTTATAAAATGTTTCTTTGTCTCCGGAATCAAAAAGAATGGTAAGGTTAGTTTGCTTTTCCAACAAAGAACGAAGCCCCATTCTTACAATAGTGCTATTATCAACGATGGCTAGACTTATCATATTAGGCGATTATTCGTTTCATTGATCGAATGGTTCCGTAGTGCAATGCTTCGTGTATGTTATTAAACGTAATTGCTTCTTCGATGCTGTTAAGCGTAATTCCGTAACTGGTTGGATAGGCAGGATATTGCTTAAAAAGTCCGTTTTTGTAATCGTTTTGCAAGTCGTTCGGAGTTGATTGTAACAACCGTAAAACTTCGTTCCACAATTCTTGTGAAAGAGCTTGCTTTCCGGTACTTCCTTTTTTGTATTGTTCGATTACCGTTTCGCTTATCGCTGTTTTTTGACCGGCTAATTTATATAGTAACACTTGTTGAGTTACCAAAACGTGAACCACCTGCCAACCTATACTATTGTTAAATAACTTTGGTATATGATTTAAGTCAATCAAAGATAAAGTATTGACTTCTGTCAGAATATTTTCTCTTGTGGTTTTGAGTAATTGAAATTGAAAATCCATTGAAAATGATGAAACGAAAAAAAAATAAAAAAGAAACCCATACAGATTTGAGGTTTGTTAAACTTCTGTCTAACATGGTTGAGGACGCAACTTCGGGTCTGTAATCCGCCTGACAATCTTACGAAAGGACGGCACGCCATTGCCAAAGTAATTAATCCCCAATAAAAATAATTGTTAAGTTTAATAAACTAT
>JALWSJ010000148.1 GCA_026993705.1 Flavobacteriales bacterium | reverse complement strand
ACTTTTCCCTGTTTTGCTGGATGAACCTTCTAACGATATTTTCACCACTCCGTTTTTATAGATTTCTGCAACAAGACGGTCAATAAAAGTCGTAAAATCATAATCTCTGGGGTTTATAGCTTCTTCTATATCTTTATAATAATGGATATACCCTTCTACAAAATTAGTTTCATTCGCCACTTTATAAACTGGAATAATCTTCAAATATTGAAACTGTTTATAAAATAAAGGCTTGTAATTTCTTTTATTCATTGGTGGCCCTATGACCTTATCTTCAATATCTATCTCAATTTTTTCGGTGTTTACCCCGTTCTTTTTCAAATCATTTTTTAATGTTTTTATTGAATTTTCCCCTCTCAACCGGGCTATATACCTGTTCTCAAATTTATCCGAAGGATATTTCCATTTTGAAGCACTGCTGACTACAATAAATTTCAATTTATCCTCATCTCCTTTTGCATATAAAGCCAAATTATCCAAAAAGATTTTATACAGCTCCGATGTGGTATCAATATCACGCAATCCTTTTGTAAAATACTGCATATAAAGAGGCAGAGCCATCTGCGAGAAATGAAAAACTTCGGGATTTTTTTCAATTACTTGATTTCGCACAATAGAATCAGCCTCCGCTATCGTTATTCTCTCATCGTTGTTTTTTGCTAAAATAAACGCATCTTTATATCCTTCTTTTTCTTTAATCAATTTCAACGTTTCTTTAGCCTTATTCAAATTTGGATAAGTTCCTACTCTATATCTGTAAATCCCATTATCTCTATATTCCCTTGTTGTACCAAAACTATCAAATTCCGATGATTTCTTTTTCTTTTTAAACGCACCGATTTGGATATAAAACTCTACATTATCTTTACGAACAACAGAATCCCCCTCAACATAACGCACCAACCCCTCTTTTTTCTCCAAAGTATAACTCCCCGTATTGATAAGCGACACTTGTAAATACTCGTCTTTTGAAGAAAGCTCAACCACTGGATCTAAAAAGATAATTCGATTATCGGGAATCCCGCGTTCCATCAAATCTAAACGAATATTATCATAGGTATCCAACAGTATTTTTTCAAAACTATAACCGGGATTCAAATGATAAATCGTAATTAAAAGATTTACCTTTCCATGCATCAACGCCACTTTGGTTGCCGTTTCCAATAATTGCTTATACCCTTCTGCCTTCGTATCTAACTTTTTATCAATCTTCTTTTGCTGATAGTAATAGATTACATTTCTTTCCTTTTGCAAACTATCCACCGGTTTTAGAGCATTCTTAGCCGTCAAAGAAACCGTTACTCCCCTTATCTTTAAAAATCGCTTGATACGCTCTCCCTTATTATCCTCAAAAACAATCTCAACGGTTTTGTTAAACTTTCCCGCTCGTCCCAATGGATTGTATCCCACAATAATCGAATTGGTATCTCCCTTTAAAATAAATTCTTTAGGCTCGCCAATCGTCGTACAACCGCAAGATGACTTCGTTTCCACAATTTTATATTTTCGCTTAGAAGTATTGACAAACGGAAATTCAGCAATCACCATTCCTCTCTCCTCCTCTATCAACCCAAAATCATGAAAAACTTTCTCAAACACAATCGTCCCCTCTTGAGCAAA
>JALWSJ010000147.1:1023-1623 GCA_026993705.1 Flavobacteriales bacterium | reverse complement strand
AATAATGATTAAAATTTGACTGACCATTTACTGTTGTTCCATTGTAAGGCGTGCCGCATGTTAACGATACTGGATTTGAACACGTGCCTGTTCCTCCGGAAGTTGAAGGTGTACAGTTTACCGTCAAAGTATAACTACCCTCCGGAGCTGGTGCTACTCCAAACCCATCTACTACTATATAATAAGTGCCCGCTGCTAAATTCGTTGCTGTAGCTATATTATCTCCTCGTGCCAAACATGAACTTGTATCACAGGCACTTAATATATGAACATCTAAATCAATTGCATTTAAGTTCGATAATGATGCCGTTACATCAGAGGCTTGTGTCAATGTAATTGTATGAATTATTTCTTTCCCTTGTTCTTGTTGGGGGGCACATGAATAATGATTAAAATTTGACTGACCATTTACTGTTGTTCCATTGTAAGGCGTGCCGCATGTTAACGATACTGGATTTGAACACGTGCCTGTTCCTCCGGAAGTTGAAGGTGTACAGTTTACCGTCAAGGTATAACTACCCTCCGGAGCTGGTGCTACCCCAAACCCATCTACTACTATATAATAAGTGCCCGCTGCTAAATTCGTTGCTGTAGCTATAT
>JALWSJ010000147.1:0-1013 GCA_026993705.1 Flavobacteriales bacterium | reverse complement strand
TTGTATGAATTATTTCTTTCCCTTGTTCTTGTTGAGGGGCACATGAATAATGATTAAAATTTGACTGACCATTTACTGTTGTTCCATTGTAAGGCGTGCCACAAGTTAAAGCTATTGGATTAGAGCAAGTTTGAGCAAACACTCCTCCAACAGTAAAAATAGAAAGCAATACCGTAATAAAAAGACTCGATTTATTCATCATAATAGTTTATTATTTATAAGCAGAAACAAATTAACATCAATTTGTTAACAAATACAAAAAAAGTATAAGTAACTTCAAAAATGTTGAAAACTTAAGTGTTTACAGAAAACTAAAACTTATTTTCTATGCACTTCGTTTAATATGCGTTAGGGATAGGAACGGCATCCTTTTGCCCTCCCTCCTTTTGGAGGGCAAAAGATATAGTGGATAGCCCGACCCCATAAAAGAAAAAGGTGTATCATTTGGAAATGATACACCTTTTTCTTTTATGGGGGAACGCCCAAATATTATTTAAAATCTGCTTTGGTTAAGCCTTGGTTGTGCTTTATTGATTTCACTTCTAAATCTATATTTTGGGGGCCTGCTTGTTCTGAACGCTTGAACGGATACAAAATTCCATTGACGTTCTTGTAATCGTTGTATTCGGTTGTTGATGTAATGACTTTACCATCTTCGCCTTCTACATTTTGAATACGATACATCAACAGTCCGTCTTTTAGTGAAAAATATTGTGTTTCTTTCTCGCCCAATGGATTGGTTATTTCAACCTTATAGGCGTCTTGTCCCAATATATTTTCTATCCCCAACAACTCTAATGTATAACCTAATTCTTTATACTTGGTTTCTTTGTGCATCTCTGCCTCCATCTTTAGGTGCTCTAACTCTTTTCCTTCTATATCTTTCTGTCCCTGCATACCTGAAGAAACTCCTTTTTCGCCGTCAAACACTTGCTTTTGTATGGTCATACCATTCATTGAAACTTCGGTAGAAATGAGATTTGGAGCTAATTGTTTTGATATCATTTTGATAG
>JALWSJ010000146.1 GCA_026993705.1 Flavobacteriales bacterium | reverse complement strand
CAGATGAAAGGAAAATCTATATTAGAGTTCTTGGAAGAAGGCGATAGAGAAGAGTTTAAGAAATTCTGGGAAGAGGTTGCAGGAGGCGAGAGCAAAGAGTTGATAGTAAAACGCTTGAATAAATCAACAGGAAAAGATATATGGCTTGTGAATCGATATACACCAATTACTGATGTGTCCGGTCGTGTAAACAAAATTCTTTATCTTGCTATTGATATTACAGAACAGAAATTAAAAGAAGAAAGAACAAGCAAATATCTAAAACAGTCTCAATATCAAACAAAACAGGTTAGAGAATTAATGGAATACTCTGCAGATGCAATTCAAATTCTCAAAGACGGTATATTTATTGATTGTAATCCTGCTACATTAAAATTATTTGGTTTTGAGAAAAAAGAAGATTTTATCAATATTAATCCTGCTGAAGTTTCTCCGCCTTTACAACCTGACGGACAAAATTCAATGGAAAAAGCTCAGCTGATGATTAAAAAAGCTCTTGAGTCGGGACTTAATCATTTTGATTGGGTTCATAGGAAAAAAGACGGAACTGATTTTGAATGTACAGTCCATCTTACTGCTTTCGAACTTGTTGATGAGTTATATGTCTATGCAATGGTAAAACCTAAATAAGCTAAACACATTAATATAATTATATACAATAGCGATGTTTAAGCATCGCTATTTTTTTATTTTTGTGTTAATTTATTGGAAATGAAGTGCTTGCATTGATTAAGTTTGCCGTAACAAAAAAAATAGATACAAAAATTTGCAATAAAAAAAATAAAAACCTACTTTTGCAGTCCGAAATAAAAGTGTAAGTATCAAAAAATAAATTTTGTATGCCAACAATACAACAGTTAACAAGAAAGGGACGTAAGAAGATCGTTAAGAAGAGTAAATCTCCGGCTTTGCAAGCGTGTCCCCAAAGAAGAGGTGTATGTGTAAGAGTTTACACCACTACACCGAAAAAACCGAATTCAGCAATGAGAAAAGTTGCACGTGTTAGACTTACTACCGGTAAGGAAGTAAATGCTTATATCCCCGGCGAAGGACACAATCTGCAGGAACACTCGATAGTTCTTGTTCGCGGAGGTAGAGTAAAAGATTTACCTGGTGTGCGTTATCACATCGTTCGTGGTACATTAGATGCAGACGGTGTTGAAGGTAGAAAACAAAGACGTTCTAAGTACGGAACTAAAAGACCTAAAAAATAAACGAAAATTTAGCAAACTATGAGAAAAGGTTCACCAAAGAAAAGATATATTCTTCCGGATCCGAAATTCAACGACGTAATGGTTACCAAATTCGTCAATAATCTTATGTTGAACGGAAAGAAGAATAAAGCATTTAAGATTTTCTACGATGCATTGGATATTGTCGGACAAAAATTGAAAGACGAAGAAAAAACTCCTTTGGAAATTTGGAAAAAAGCTATCGAAAACGTAACTCCTACTGTCGAAGTTAAGAGTCGTCGTATTGGTGGTGCTACTTTCCAAGTTCCTATGGAAATTCGTCCGGAAAGAAAAATGTCTATCAGTATGAAAAACCTTATTCTTTTCGCTCGTAAAAGAAAAGGTAAAGCTATGGCTCAAAGATTAGCCGAAGAAATTATTGCCGCATATCAC
>JALWSJ010000145.1 GCA_026993705.1 Flavobacteriales bacterium | reverse complement strand
CACACCAAAAGATATAGTGGATAGCCCGACCCCCCAATCTGCAAAAACAACGTTTCGCGAGAGCGATATGTTGTTTTTGCAGATTGGGGGAACGCCCATATTATTGTTCTTGTTACACATGATTTAATTTTTCTTTTAAGTATTTTGCTGTGTATGATTCTTTGTGTTGTGCTAGTGCTTCGGGAGTGCCGGCAAAGGTAATGTTTCCGCCTTGGTCGCCTCCTTCTTTTCCCATATCGATTATCCAATCGGCACATTTGATTATCTCCATATTATGCTCGATGATTAAGACGCTGTGCCCCAAATCAAGCAAGGAATAGATAGCTGTGAGTAATTTATCAATATCATGAAAATGTAAACCGGTTGTCGGTTCATCAAAAATAAAGAGAGTCTTTGCAGGATTGTTTTTGCGGGATAGAAATGACGCCAATTTTATTCGCTGAGCTTCTCCTCCACTCAAGGTATTTCCCGCCTGCCCCAACTGAACATATCCTAAGCCTACGTCTTGCAACGGCTTTAGTTTGGTGATAATTTTTTGTTCTTGTTTGCCTAAGTTTTGAGCAAAGAAATCAATGGCATCATCGATGGTCATTGTGAGTACTTCGTAGATGTTTTTTCCTCGATAATTCACTTCGAGGACATCATCTTTAAATCGTCTTCCTTTGCATATTTCACATTCTAAATGAACATCTGCCATAAATTGCATGGAAACGGTTATTTGTCCTTCGCCTTCGCAAGCATCGCAACGACCACCCGGCACATTGAAACTAAAATATTTTGGGGTAAACCCATTGACTACTGATAAAGGTTGTTGAGCAAACAAAGCTCTGATTTCATCATAAGCCTTAACATAAGTAACGGGATTGGAACGGGAACTTTTTCCAATCGGATTTTGGTCAACAAATTCTATTTTTTTAATGTCTTTCCAATCGCCTTTTAACGCTGCGTAATTTTTAGTTAGAAAAGAAGTACCTTCTATTACTTTTTTGATTGCCGGGTATAGAATCTGCTTAACTAACGTAGATTTTCCGCTACCGCTTACTCCGGTTACAACGGTTAGACACTCCAAAGGAATTTCCACATCCAAATTATGGATATTGTTTTGTTCTGCTCCCGTAAGGATAATGCTTTTGTTCCACGCTCTGCGAGATGAAGGAATTTCTATTTTTCGTTCTCCTGTGAGGTACTGTGCTGTTATACTATTTTCTGCCGTTTTTAGCTCATCTAAGCGACCTTGAAAGACAACTTCTCCTCCAAAAGTCCCTGCATAAGGTCCCATATCAATTATTTCATCGGCGGTTTGCATAATTTCTTCGTCGTGTTCTACTACGATAACGGTGTTTCCGACATCGCGAAGTGCCAACAACACCTTTAACAAACGTTGCGTATCCCTTGGATGAAGTCCAATACTGGGCTCGTCCAAAATATACATTGCTCCAACCAAACTGCTTCCTAAAGAAGTAGCTAAGTTTATCCGTTGAGACTCTCCTCCCGATAAGGTATTTGATTTTCTGGATAAAGTCAAATAGCCTAATCCTACATCACTTAAGAATTGTAAGCGTGTTTCTATTTCTATCAACAATTGTTTGGCTATGAATTTATCCCTGTCGCTAATATTTAATTTCTTAATCCTTTGCAGAGCCTCATCGATACTAACAGAAGTAATATCGGTTATGGAATAACCTCCTACTTTCACATATCCAGCATCTTTTCTCAGGCGTGTTCCTTTGCAATCGGAACAATCGGTTCTCCCTCTGTAACGACTAAGCAAAACCCGAAACTGTATCTTATAAGATTGAGATTCTACCTCTTTAAAAAAAGCATTTAATCCTTCAAAATACTGATTTCCAGTCCAAAGCAATTGCTGCTCTTCTTCGGTTAAATCTCGAACAGGTTTATGAATGGGAAAATCGAATTTATGTGCATTCATAACCAACTGTCTGTTCCACCAACTCATTTTTTCCCCTCGCCAACACGCTATGGCTTCTTCATAAATAGAAAGATTTTTATCGGGAATGACTAAATCGGGGTCTATGCCCAACACTTGACCAAAGCCCTCACAAGTGGGACAAGCTCCAACAGGATTGTTAAAGGCGAAAAAAATCGGTGTAGGTTCTTCGAATTTTATTCCGTCCAACTCAAATTTATTGGAAAACGTACGTTCGATTATATCTTCTCCAAACAAAAGCACCTTACACGTGCCTTGTCCCTCCAAAAAAGCCGTTTCGATAGACTCTGCCAACCTGGCTTTGGCGTCATCATCCCATTCTTTTTTGACTAATCTGTCGATGAGTAAATCCAAAGATTGTTGTTCAATGGATTCATTATTTAACAAACTTTCCAATTTGATAATTTTCCCCTCCGAATACCCTCTGGAAAAACCTTGCCCTATAAGAATTTCTATTTGTTTTTTTAGTGTACGTCCGACAGGAGGAACAATTGGTGAAACAATAACAAATTTAGTTTTGTCTTCTACCTCATCAAGGTAAGCTATAACATCATTAACGCCTTCTCTTTTGACTTCTTTTCCCGAAACAGGTGAAAAAGTTTTCCCAATTCGGGCAAAAAGGATTTTCAGGTAATCATAAATTTCGGTAGAAGTTCCAACGGTACTACCTGAATTGGTTGTATTTACTTTTTGCTCAATGGCAATAGCCGGAGCTATACCTTTAATATTGTCAACATCTGGTTTATCTAATCTACCCAAAAACTGACGTGCATAGGAACTTAAACTTTCTACATATCTTCGCTGCCCTTCGGCGTATAAGGTATCAAAAGCCAAAGAGGACTTCCCCGATCCGGAAAGCCCTGTAATAACTGTCAACTTATTCCTCTGAATAGCGATATCTATGTTTTTAAGGTTGTGAACACGAGCTCCTTTAATCAAAATTTGAGAGCGTTGTTTCTTTTTTTTAGTGTCTGGCATAACACTCTCCTTTATCCGTTTTCCTTGAGTGCTTCTACTACTTTATTTTCGATTTCTTCCATCAATTCCGGATTATCTTCCAATAATTCTTTTGCGGCATCTTTTCCTTGCCCTAGCTTAATATCGCCGTAACTGTACCACGAACCACTCTTTTTTATCACGTCAAATTCAACACCTAAATCAATAATTTCTCCTAATTTGGAAATACCTTTCCCATACAAAATATCAAACTCTGCCATTCTAAACGGCGGAGCTACTTTATTTTTAACAATTTTAACACGGGTTCGGTTACCTAAAATTTTATCTCCATTTTTAATTGCGGTAGAACGCCTAATATCCACACGAATCGAAGCGTAAAATTTAAGAGCGTTTCCTCCGGTAGTTGTTTCGGGATTACCAAACATCACTCCTATTTTTTCTCTTAATTGATTAATAAAAATACAACAAGTATTCGCCTTGTTGATTGACCCTGTCAGTTTACGAAGAGCCTTTGACATCAATCGTGCTTGCAATCCCATTTGACTGTCTCCCATTTCCCCTTCAATCTCTGCTTTAGGCGTAAGAGCCGCCACAGAGTCAATCACCAAAATATCTATCGCACCCGAACGTATCAAGTTATCCGCTATTTCCAACGCTTGTTCACCATTATCCGGCTGAGAAATTAACAAATTATCAATATCTACTCCCAAAGCCTTTGCATAATAAGGGTCAAAAGCATGTTCCGCATCTACGATAGCTGCAATACCTCCATTTTTTTGAGCCTCAGCAATAGCGTGAATTGCCAAAGTAGTTTTCCCGGAAGATTCAGGACCGAAAATTTCTACAATTCTACCTTTAGGAAATCCTTGCACTCCCAACGCACGGTTAATCGTAATTGAACCGCTTGAAATTACATCCATTTCTTCAACCGCTCTATCTCCCAAACGCATTACCGAACCTTTACCATAACTCTTATCCAAACGCTCTAATGTTGCTTGCAATGATTTCAGTTTATTATCCTCTACTTTTTTATCTGTTTTCTTAGCCATCTCTTTTGTTTTAATTATTTGATGCAAATATACAACACTACTCCGTAAAAACTTTACGGATTGATATATCAATTTTTATTTTATCTCCAAAATCTGCTCTGCGTGAGCTTTCGTTTTCACCTTGTCTATTATTTTTTCAATAATTCCATCTTCGTTGATTACGTATGTTTTACGAATAATTCCTTCGTATTCTCTTCCCATAAACTTCTTCAATCCCCAAGCATCATAAGCCCTGAGAATCGTTTTATCTTCATCGGCAATCAAACTAAATGGTAAATCGTATTTTTCTGCAAATTTTTTGTGTTTTGCAACACTATCAGCACTAACACCAACAACTTCGTACCCTTTTGATAATAACAATTCGTAATTATCTCTTAAATTCTTGGCTTCCATTGTACACCCAGGTGTATTATCTTTCGGATAGAAATAAAGCACTAACTTTTTCCCTTTAAAATCCGATAACTTAACCTCTTTCTCGTGTTGGTCTATTCCTGAAAAATCAGGAGCTTTGTCTCCTACTTGTAGCATATTTATTTTTTTATTAAGGTAATAATTTTATTCTGTTAATTCTTGCATGATTGCATCTTTCTCTGCCTCCAAAGTTTCCCAAGTCGTCATTTCTTTTTCTAAATCGGCACGTAGTACATCCAATTCTCCAAAAATAGGATGGTTCGGTTCTTTTGAAAAATCAATGGTATTGACCTCTTCTTCTTTCAACTCAATTTGACTTTCTAGTTTATCAATGTTTTTTTCAACTCTTGTAATATTCTTCTTTAACTTATCCAAGGTCTTATTTAAGTTCCGAGAATCGTTTTCTGAAAGAACTTTTTTCTTTTTTTTAGTGGTAGAAGTTTTACCTCCTTTAGCATTGACTGCATTTTCTTTTGCTATTTTCTCCAAACGTTCTTTTACCGACTCAAAGTAAATACTAATATTGTTGTTTTGAATGTAGTATAATCGATCACTCAAACCATCTAAGAAATCCCTATCGTGTGAGACCAAAAGCAATGTTCCTGTGTACTCTTGCAAAGCGTTTTTAAGGACTTCTTTAGAGATAATATCTAAGTGGTTGGTCGGCTCATCGAGCACTAAAAAATTATAGGGTTCTAGTAATAATTTACACAAGGCAAGTCTTGTCTTTTCCCCACCAGATAGCACTTTTACTTTTTTATCTATTTCATCTCCACTAAACAAAAACGAACCTAAAATCTCTCGAATTTTCTTACGCACCTCACCTGTTGCCACATCATCTATGGTTTCATAAACTGTTTTTTCGGAGTCTAACTTCGCAGCTTCATCTTGTGCAAAATATCCTATCTTTACATTGTGTCCTAACTTAATGGTTCCGGTATAATCGGTTTCATTCACCAACATTTTTATAAAAGTAGATTTACCAACACCATTCTTACCAATCAGAGCAATTTTTTCTCCTTTCGCTATATTAAAATTCAGTTTTTCAAAAATAGTTTTATCTCCAAATGATTTACCTGCATCAATAATTTCGGCCACCAACTTTCCCGAAGGAACAGGGTCTGGAAAACGAAAACGCAAAGAAGAGGCATCTGTCTCATCCAGCTCGATGATTTCCATTTTGTCCAACTGTTTAATCAAACTTTGAGCAAACGCTGCTTTATTGGCTTTTGCTCTATATTTATCTATCAACTTTTGTTTGTGTTCAATCTCTCGTTGCTGATTCTTTTGTGCGGCTAATTGCATCGCTCTCTCCTCTTCTCTTCGCACCAGATAAGTCGAGTAATTGCAATTATAATCATAAATTTTACCCGCATTAATTTCCAATGTTCGATTGGTAATATTATCCAAAAACTGTTTATCGTGAGAAATCAACAATACTGCACCGGGGTAACGTTTTAAGTAATTTTCTAACCATTCAATTGACTCTATATCCAAGTGATTAGTCGGCTCATCCAACAACAAAACATCGGGAGCTTGCACCAATAGTTTAGCCAACTCAACACGCATTTGCCATCCTCCACTAAACTCATTCATAGGGCGTTCCAAATCTTCGTCCGAAAACCCTAACCCTTTTAAAATTGTCTCCGATTGTTCTGCTACATCGTTCCCTCCATGCAAAGAAAAAGCATCGTTCAGTTCTGCCAATTCATCCAACAAATGCAAAAAAGAATCCGACTCATAATCTTGCCGTGTCTCCAACTCCACATTAATTTCCTCCAATCTATCCGTAATACTTTTAATGTAAGCATTCGCCGTTTTCACTTCCTCAATAATCGGCAAAGTTGACCCGCTAAACAATTCCTGAGGCAAATAACACAACCGCAACCCTTTATCAATAGAAATAGTGCCTTCGGTAGGTTTATGATAGCCCGTAAGCAACTTTAGCATGGTAGATTTTCCAGCTCCATTTTTTCCCGAAAGCCCAATTTTATCTACTTTAGTAATACGAAAAGAAACATCTTTATAAAGCTCTTTACCTCCCAAAAACAAGGACAATTTATTTACTGATATCATTTGAATACATTAATTTCCACAAAAATAACACATATATAGCTTGTAACGATAAGAATATATTTTTTCTTTCAAACAACTTAAGTAAAGTACACTGTAAACGTGAAAAGTAAGGGTTATAATTATTTGGGCGTTCCCATTACAGCATAAAAAATAGTTCCGTTCATCACGAAACCATTTTTAACGCTGTAAAGGTCGGGCTATCCGCTATATCTTTTGCCCTCCAAAAGGAGGGCGGGCAAAAGGATGCCGTTTCTATCCCTAACGTATTCTATGATTAAAACAAGCAAAATGTAAATTATTTTGTTAAAAAAATAACA
>JALWSJ010000144.1 GCA_026993705.1 Flavobacteriales bacterium | reverse complement strand
ATTCGATTGGTATTTATTCTACCTTCTTATCCAAAAAGGCTAAAAAAGAACATCCAGATATTATCACAGCACGAGGATTCTTAAAATACGATGAAAGCACAAAAGAATACCAAGTGTCTAATTTAGATAAGTTAAATGAACGAAGTTTACCAGGTAATTTTGTGTCGCTAAATACCGAAAGTTGCGAAATGGATGGAAGCGGTAAATTTAGTTTCGGAACAAACTTACATCAGTTTAGATTGACTCCTATCGGAAATATTAATTTCCAACCAAGCTCTGGAAAAATAGACATTAAATCATCCATAGCCTTTAACTTTCCATTCAATGAGGATGCTATGGCTAAAATGGCAAAACATATTGTTGAATATCCCGAAATTGAACCCGTTGATTTTGGTAAATCGGTATATGAACAAGCGTTGAGAGAATTTGTAGGTTTGGCTAAATCCGACAAAGCAATTTCGGATTTGAGTATCCATGGTAAAATCAAAAAAATGCCAAGTGAGTTGAACGTTACCATGTTCTTAAGCGATGTGAATTTCACGTGGGACGACTCTCAAAAAGCCTATATTAGTTATGGTAAAATCGGAATTGCCAATTTATACAAGAAACAAGTCTTTAGACAAGTAGAAGGAAAGGTTGTCATCAAGAAAAGGAAAACAGGAGATGAAATCAGCATCTATCTGCAATTAGATGAAAACAATTACTATTACTTCAATTATAAGCGAGGCTTGATGCAGGCGTATTCTACCAATGCAGAATTTAATACAGCAATTGAAGAAACGAAAAAAGATAAAACCAAATTCAAAGGTAAAAAGGGAGAAGAAGATTATCAATTTATGCTATCGACCAAAACAAAAGCCGTAGGATTTAGAAGAAAATATCAATAATATGAAAATAGGATTTGATGCCAAACGAGCCTATCAGAACTATACGGGATTGGGAAATTACAGCAGAGATTTAATACGCAATCTTCTGACGTTTTTTCCCAATAACGAATACCATTTGTATGCTCCGAAAATCGTAGAAAATCCAAGATTTGATTTTGTCAATTTATATAAAAATGTACACTCCCATTCTCCAGAAAGTCCATATCATAAACGATTTAAAGGAATATGGAGAACGTTGGATTTAGAAAAGGAACTACTAAAAAACGAAATAGATGTTTTCCATGGTTTAAGTAACGAAATCCCTAAACGGACAAGTAATAAGATAAAGTATGTCGTTACCATTCACGATTTAATCTTCAAACGATTTCCCTCTACATACAACGCAATAGACAGAAAAATTTACGATATAAAGTTCAAATACGCAGCACAAAAAGCAGATAAAATAATAGCAATTAGTGAGCAAACCAAACAAGACATTGTTGACTTCTATCAAATAGCACCTTCCAAGATAGAGGTGATTTATCAAACTTGTCATCAAAATTTTAAGCATCAGTATAGCGAAGAAGAAAAGTCAAAAGTTCGGGAAAAATACAAACTTCCCGAGCAATATTTATTGAATGTAGGAACCATAGAAACGCGTAAAAATCTGAACGCACTCATACAAGCATTACCTTTACTAAAAAATAAAATACCTTTGGTAGTTGTTGGAAAAAAGACCAAGTATATCAACTTTATCAAGGTGCAAATGCAGAAATTAAAACTTTCTGACAATCAAGTTCTTTTTCTTGAAGGTGTAAGCATAGACGAGTTGCCAGCAATCTATCAGATGGCAGAAATCTTTGTTTATCCTTCGGTTTTTGAAGGTTTTGGTATCCCAATCATAGAAGCACTGTATTCAAAAACTCCAGTAATAACCACGCAAGGAGGTTGCTTTCTAGAAGCAGGAGGAATGTATAGCCAATACGTAGAACCCAATAATTTTCAAGAATTAGCTCATACAATCGATGAGGTACTAAAAAACGAAGAATTAAGAAACACAATGAAAGAAGAAGGTTTTAAGTATGCACAAAAATTTAACCCCAAACTATTGAGTCAACAACTAATGAATGTATATAAAAAAGTAGTGGAAGGGTAGGGCGTTCCCATTACAGCATAAAAAAGTAGCTTCGTTTTACTACGCCACTTTTTAACGCTGTAATGGTCGGGCTATCACTACTCGCTTTTTTTGCTTGCAACAGCAAGCAAGCAAAAAAGAGCTCAAACATGCCGTTCTATCCCTAACGCGGAATTTACTTTCTAAAATCCATATTATACGAAAGACCAACTTGTAGCGTGTTATTACTTTCGATATGGTAATTATCTGATTTGATAAGGAATTGGTTCATATATCCCAACTTGAAAGCTAATTTACTATTTACTTTATAACCTAAAGCAGAGAAAAGCCAATTTTGATTGAGCAATCTTCCTTTCACATCATAACCGAAATTGACGAAAAATTCATCAAAAACAGTAAAGAAAAAAGTTTTGTCCTCCATCTTTTTCTTTCCGATAGGAACAGTCAGCACCAAACGATAACGAAAACGGTTTTTCATACTGTTTTGCTCAATAAAACGATGTTCTAATTTATACCGGTGTTTGATAGCTATTCTACCGATTTTATTTTTTAAAATAAATTGTTCAAATATTCTTTGTTCGGTCGTTTGTTGGGCAATGGGTTGTTTTCCGTAGGGAAAAGTTTCAACCCAATCGTAACCAAGTGTAAATGTTGTATTGGAAGCCAATTTATAGTTTACACCAACACGGAGTAGTGATTGTTGCCAATTTTTTACAAAATCATTTCTTCTCCAAGAATAGAGGGTGTGTATTCCCCATTTGTCAGTAAGTTTATGATTGCCGGCATACGTCCACCATGAATTAAACTCTCTATCTATTTGTTTTTGCCCGTAAAAAGAAGCAAAAGCCCCAATAAATGAGGCTATAAGCAATATCTTCTTCATCATCTGTTATATTTTGTCAACTATTTGTTTGGCTAATTTTAATAACTGTTCCATTTCTTGAACAGAAAGGAATTCATCTCTAAAGTGTAACAATAAATCTTTTCCGTTACCACTTAGATAAACTTCTTTTTGTTCTGTCAACAAGTCAATGATGTAGCTGTTTAAAAATGCTCTGGTTTCAGCTTCTTGACCATCTGCACGCACAACATATTTTTCAGAGAAAATTGGATGTTCATTAAAGTCTATATCATCTTCAAAAAGTTTTTCTTCCAGTTTATCTATAAAACCTGCTTTTTCAATAAAAAATCTTGGAACGTTGTTAATTCCTGATATTTTAATAGCGGTTACTTTGTCGTAGTCTTCAGTAGTCAAAGCTCCTATTTTTGTAGTAATATCAGCAATTTCGTATGTAACTATGTTTTCTTTATCGATAACTATATTTTCAATGGTTTCTATTTTTCTACGAATGGTTAAGTGGTAAAATTCCCATTCGTCAAAATTTAAGGTATTGGGAACAAATTGGTAACCATTTTTTTCTGCAAATTGTTTTAACTCTTTAGCTCTGCTTGAAAGTGGAGTTTCTCTAGCAACAAATTTTTCTCCATTTCTACTTCTTGCAGCCAGTGGATGATTTGTTTCAGGAACAAGACCTTCCATGTTAATCATTTGTACTTTTTTACCTGCCAAAACTGCATTTCTTTCATAATCTTCTAGGTGATGGCTCACAGTATGGTCGATGTATTCAACGTTGGCAAAGTCAAGTATGATTTCATTATTTTGTTCTAGAACTTCGTCCATTTTCTTTTTTAAGGATAGAAAATTTGAGAAAGTTAAATAGCCTGATAGTTTTAGAGTATTTCCATTTATTTCAGCTTGAGCTTTAAATAAATTTCTGAAAGGGTTACCTTTTGCTAAAATAAAAATATAGGTAAAAATAATACCTACCACAATTCCAATAATTAAATCGGTAGCCAATACAGCGAGAAGCGTAATAACGAAAACAATTATTTCTGTTTTACCAATTTCCGCCATGTGTTTAAATTCTTTAGGATGAGCTAATTTGAACCCTGTAAAAACAAGCATAGCGGCTAGTGCTGCATTGGGTATCATTTCGATAACGGAAACACCGATAATCACATAGATCAAAAGAAACATTCCGTGGAAGAAGTTTGCCCATTGTGTTTTTGCTCCGTTATTTACATTTGCTGATGAACGAACAATTTCGGAAATCATTGGGAGACCACCAACTGCAGCGGCAACAGATGATCCTGCTCCCATAGCGATTAAATCTTTATCTAAATCGGATTTTCTTTTGTAAGGGTCAAGTGTGTCAACAGCTTTGGCACTTAACAAACTTTCGATTGCCGATACTAGAGCAACACCAACGACGGCAACCCAGAAAGCTGAGGTAGCAATCTTTTCGAAAGAGGGTAATTTAAGACCTCCGCCTCCTAAGAGACCTCCGTCAAGATTAACCATATCTAAATTTTCTTTTCCTCCTAAGTAAGAAGCTAGAGGTATAGTAAAAATCAAAACCCACATAGGTGCCGGTATAATTTTTATAATCTTATTTTTTATAAACGGGTGGAGTATTAAAGTCGCCAATGTTACGGCAGATATAATGGCAGCATATTGATTCATGTGTATAAACGCATGAGGGATTTCAGTAGCTACTTCCAATATTTCTCCTTTGGGTTTAGCAACACCCAAGGCAGGAAATAGTAGTTTTATCATGATAATAACTCCAATTGCGGCAAGCATTCCATGGACAGCAGCCGAAGGAAAGTAGTCTCCAACTTTTCCTACTTTTAGCAAACCGAAGCCTGCCATAATTAATCCACCGATTACGATTGCTCCCAAGGCGTGAGGATAACCTGCAAAGCCTGTTTCTATTCCTGCTCCACCCATACTTTCCGCTGCACCTAAGGTGATGACGATTAGTCCTGCAGCTGGACCACTGATGGTAACGTAACTTCCTGCTATTCTAGAGCCGATGATACCTCCGATTATAGCGGTTACAATACCTGCTAGTGGTGGTACTCCTGATGCACTTGCAATTCCTAAACATAAGGGAAGTGCAATTAACGATACGATTAGTCCTGCGACAAAATCATCTTTGAAATGAGCCTTTAGTCCGGCTATTCCTGTTTTGGGTATTTGGTTTGTGTTTTCCATTTTATTTTGTTTTTGTTCTATTTTAATTTATTTTCTTTTTTGTCAAACTAAAACTCACTTTCTATCCCCAATTTCGTCTGCGTTAGGGATAGAACGGCGTGTTTGAGCTCTTTTTTGCTTGCTTGCTGTTTGCAAGCAAAAAAAGCGAGTAGTGATAGCCCGACCATTACGGCGTTAAAAAGTGGTTTAGTGCAACGAAACCTCTTTTTTATGCCGTAATGGGAACGTCCAAATCTTCATTATTACGCCGATCTTCTTGCTTCGGGTCTGTACCATTTGTGATTTGGTCCCATAAATACCCTAGCGTAGATTCGCATAATAGCTATTCCTGCTAAAACAAAATTTAGAGAAACAACTCCCATTAACCAATGTTGGTCGATGTGGATGTGTGAGTATAGTAAATCTTCTCCTAAAAATGTTGTAGTTATGGGGAAGCCCATTAGAGCAATGGCACAAAGTAGAAAGGCGAATGCCAAAAATTTATGTTCGATTGCATGACCATAGTAATTATCGAGTTTGAAGTATTCTTTTTTGGCTAGTAGGTATAAGAAGATGTATCCTGCAAATCCTGCTTCAACAATTCCTGATAAGTAGAAGAAAATTTCCCAGTTGTTGAAGTGCTCATTAAAGGATACTGCCAAAGCGATCCAAAAGTGATTAAGAATGAGTAATATCCATGCTCCGAATGGGTGTTTTCTTATGGTAAAGGCTCTGAGTACAAAAGCTAACCCAATGAGGGCAAATGTTATGGGTAGATAGGATTTATACTCTGATTTTTCATAAATTCCTGTTTCTAGTAAATAAACGGCTATTGAGAAGCCTACTATAGATATTCCGATTCCCATTTTGGTACTTAGGAAGGCAAGTTTTCCTCCCCAACGTTTGAATGGAAACCAAAGATATTTGTATATGTAATTATCCATGTAAAATTCTTTTAGAGCCAAAACATACATCGTGTTTCTTATTTTGTTTTGCCACGGGCTGTAATCTTTGTCGTTTTTTTGCTTGAAATTAAATAATTGGTCACGCAACATATAGGTTACAATAGATGGGCTGATAAGCAGTTGATATGAGCGTAAGAAGGCATTTCCCATTAAGTGTATGAGTGCCAAAGTTTCAAAACCAAGTGCAATTTCTATCATCATTATTCCAATTTGAGCGATAGACGAATAGGCTATTTGTGCTTTGATTGAGAATTGAACCTTTGCAATGGCACTTGCTATTCCTCCTGAAACAATTCCTAGCACAATTACACCTATTTTTATAATCATTAGATGACTCCAAAACGGGTAGGTTCTAAGCAATAGATAAACCCCTATATGTACGGCAATAGAGCCGTAAAAAATTGAACTTGATGGAGTAGGTCCTTCCATTGCTCTGGGTAGCCACGATGAAAATGGAAATTGAGCTGATTTTACACTTGCCGCCAAGATGATAAATATGGAAATGATAATGGCTGTAAAGTGATGTCCTTCGATGTGTTCTAGTACAAAACTACTGTCTTTGAATTGGTAAAAAGTAACATTGGAATGAAACAAATGATGCATTAACCACATAGCCAATAGTATTCCAATATCGGCAAGTCGGTAAACTGAAAATACCTTAAAAGCATTTCTTACAGGTAAGTAACGTTCTCTATAATAGGCGATGAGCAGGAATGAGGATAATCCTAAAAATTCCCAACCAATAAACAAGGTTTCAAAG
>JALWSJ010000143.1 GCA_026993705.1 Flavobacteriales bacterium | reverse complement strand
AAAATCTCCAACCGTCATCATCACCAAATACGGTGAATGTTTTTGATCCATTACCCAATGATCGGTTCTTTTTCCGTTTTCTGCCGGCTTACTATCAGCTAAATAACCGTTTGATAATGTTTTGAATTTATCTTGCACCGTTATATAAATTTCTTCGGTCATTTTCTCGATTGGGTTATCGATGGTTGGAAACCATACCGAGTTTGACTCTGTTTCACCTTGAGTCCATAGCTGTTGTGGTACTTCAGAATTATCCCCATCGGGATTGATAAAATACAAACCTTTCGCATCTTGTATGGCACTACTTCCTTTTTGTTTTACACGGTCAGGATTGGCTATGTACTCAATTTCAAGCGTATATTCTTCTTTTCGAGTATAAACTTTGGGTAATTTTATTCCTAAATACAGGCTATCATAATTGTAAGAGAGTTCTTTCCCGTTCATAGTAACTTTATGAATATCCATCCATTTTGCATCAAGGGTTAGACTGTCTGTGGGATAGAAATAAGGTTTTGCAGTAATCACAGCTTTACCGTTCATTTGCCTTTCGTGCCAATTAAAATCTACGTGCAATTCGGTATGAATAATATCACTTTTACGTGTTTCAGAAGCGTTGTATATCGCACGTACTGCTTTTGGGGGTGCTTTTTTGACTTCTCCCTCTATATTTATTTCCGGTAAAGCAACTTCGGGGGGGTGCTGTATGTTTTTCTTTGGCGAGCATGAGAATAACAACATTACAACTCCCAACGCTGTAATAAAAATATTTTGTTTCATGATGTTCTGATTAACCTACAACCCTAAATACTTTCTAACTTGACCATCAGTTTCGTTTGCTTTCAATCGTGTTAAGATAGCCTCCAACTCATTGTATTTTTGAGTAGCGAACTCTAAATCTTTCGCTTCTTCAGGCGACAGATTTTCTTTGTCTTTTAAGTCTTTTACCGTTTTACCAAACTCGTTTTCTAAATCGTTTAATAATTGATAGCCTGAAAGTTTCACAAACCATGCACTTGAATTTTCTGCTACATCCTCATAAATAGGAATTGCTCTTGCTTTTTCAGCTAGATTTTGATGTTTTAGATACAGATTATATTTCTGTAAAAAGCTGTATTTTTTCATTGACGATAATTCGGGTAGCGTTTGAATAAAGAACTCATGCTCTTCTGCTTTTCCCTCATCAGCATAGATGGATGCTACTATACTATTAATAGCAAACGACTCTACGTTTTCGTTCTTTTTAGCTAAGGCTAATCCTTTTTTAGCATCCAATTTATAGGTAGCGTTAATCGCCTCTCCTATTACTGCAGATGAAGAATCTTGAATTGCTTTTTCATACACAGGCAACAATGAAGAATCATCTTTAAAATAACGACTTAAATAAATAATTGCTCTTGCTCTTACTTTCGGATGCGAATCATTCAACGCCAAATAAGTCAACTTTTCTTTCACATCTTCCGGATAGACTTCTTTTGCTTTTTTTAATTTGGACATTGCCATAGTTTTTACATTCCAAAACGGATGATTCAATGCTCTCATTACGGCTTTAATGGCATCGTCATTACTACTGTTACCTATTTTAGTTAGTGCTTCTTTTTTATCCAACCACAAAGGGGCGTTATCCAATT
>JALWSJ010000142.1 GCA_026993705.1 Flavobacteriales bacterium | reverse complement strand
GATGTTTGTAGCCAAAGGACAAGGACTAATAGCGGTTAAAATTCCTAGAAAGAAAGCGCTAATAATTACCCAATCTGAATGGTATGCTAAGTCGTTTAAATAGTCTAACATTTTGTTTTAATTTTTTGTTTGTTTTTACTTTGAATATTATCGTTCTGTCAGTTCGAATGGTATCAAATACGATAGTATTTGAGGTTGTATCGAGAACAGGTTTGGAGCTAATACCTCCGTGGTTGTTCTCGATACAATTTTGACTAAAAGCTATCGCATTTATTCAAAATCACTCGAACTGACATAACGATACATCTTTTATTCCACTATGTTCCTCCCAAAAAAGTTTTGGTGACCTCCCGTACTCCCATATAGTTATCAGGATGTCGGGACGAACTAACATTGGTGTTTATTTTAATTTGTCTAATGAGGCTTGTATTTCCTTTTTCATGCCAGGTTCAAAATCTTCTGTCTCAATTTTTTCAAAGGCCCAATTGGTTAAATCTTTCACATCTTGTTTTTTGCCATCTTTAAAAACAGTAAACGCTAAAGTTGTTCCAAATGCACCATATTCTTCCACTAAATCTTGATTTTCTTCAGCTTCACAATTGTATAAATCAAAAGTAATAGTACCGTCATCAAATTCTTTTTGAAAATCTTTATGTAATATTTCTTTAACAGCATCTTCAATGGCTATGCAAGTCACACAACGGTGTTCATTATGGAAGTCATAAATGGCTAAATGGTCTTTAATTGGCTCATTGGTTTTTGTAGTGTCTGATTGTTGTTCAGATGATGTATTTTCTTCTTTATTTCCTGAGCAAGAAAATAATAAACTACTAAGCGCTACGATTGATAAAAATTTTATTGTTTTCATTTTTGTATATTTAAGATTATTATTTTTCTTTTGTTTTACAAGTGCCGTCAGGGTTGCAATTTGGACTAGATGGGTCAGAGCAACATGCTTTTTTGGTTGAGGTAGAATCAGTTGTTTTACATGTTCCATCAGGATTACAATTAGAGCTAGTTGGATCTGAACAACAAGATTTTTGAGCCGTAACACCTAGGCCGTCTTTTTCCCATTTTAAAATACCACCATCTAAATTGACTATATTTTGATAACCGTTTTCAAGTAAAATATTGGCGGCTTTGCTACTTCTTTTTCCGGAACGGCAAGCTACAATAATGGTTTTATCTTTAGGAATTTCGTTTAAATGTTGGTCAAATTCATCTAGGGGAATATTGACGATATTTTCAACGTCATACGCTTTTGTTTTTAATTCGTCTGCTGTTCTAACGTCAATCATCATTACATTAGCATCTCCTAACATGGCTTTAACCTCAGCAGGTGATTTTTGTTGAATTTCAACTGTTTTTTCTGTTTCATTTTCGGATTTTGTTCCATTACACGCTAACATTAATCCACTTAACGCTACGATTGATAAAAATTTAATTGTTTTCATATTTTTTGTTTTTATAATTTGTTACTCCGTAATTGTTCTCGATACTTTCCGAATCGTACCTCTCGGAACACTCCCTGCCTGTTGGCAGACAGGGAACTGACAAACTCGATACAATTTCTTTCTTTGCCTATCGGTACAACTTCCTTACTGTTAATAGATAGTGAACCGAAATCCT
>JALWSJ010000141.1 GCA_026993705.1 Flavobacteriales bacterium | reverse complement strand
GCATAGCCGAGCTATGGAAATAATTTTTGAAGAAATATAAAGGAAATAAAAGCACTTTATAGTACTCATTATACTTGTGTTAGGGATTCCAACTAACGTAAAAATAAAATATTGATAATCAAACGATTATTAAACTGTTAATATTTTTACGTTAGCAACAAAACTCAACTGTTTTTTACACAGTCGCTTAATAGTCCCTAACGCGAGTGAAATTAGTGGATAGAAAGTGAATTTTTGGTTTCTTAGACTAGGAATAAAAATTTTGCATAGCTACAGCTATGGAAAAATTTTATGAAAAAGGATAAGGAAGTGAAAACACTTTATAAGACTCATTTCAATGTTTAAATGGTATTACTCATATGTAACTATGCAACTATTCTTAAAACTCATCCACAGGTAAACTAATTTTTATGTATTTTTGCATCCTTTGCAATAACCTTGTTCGAGGTTCAATAAATTATTATAAAAATGAAAGTATCATACAATTGGTTAAAACAATACATCGACATAAAAACACCACCCGTTGAAACAGCCGAAATATTAACAGACATTGGGCTTGAGGTAGAAAAAACAGAAAAAATAGTCAGCATAAAAGGAGGATTGGAAGGTTTGGTAATCGGTGAAGTACTCACTAAAAAAGCTCACGAAGGAGCGGATAGACTTAGCGTAACCACAATCAACGTAGGAAAAGAAGAACCTTATCAAATTGTGTGCGGAGCACCCAATGTTGACGCAGGACAAAAAGTAGTTGTTGCCCTCCCCGGAACTGTTCTTTATGATAAAAAAGGAGATACTTTCAAAATCAAAAAATCAAAAATCAGAGGAGTTGAATCATTAGGAATGATTTGTGCTTCCGATGAAATCGGATTAGGAGGAAATCACGAAGGAATAATGGTGCTGAACCCCGAAGCAAAAGTCGGCACACCAGCGTCAGAATATTTTAACATCGAAAAAGACGTACAAATAGAAATCGGTTTAACCCCCAACCGTGCCGATGCAATGGGACACCTCGGCGTAGCCCGCGATTTATTGGCATCCTATAAATATAAAGGATTAGTAGAAGAATCAACAACATTAAACTTACCCGATATTTCTAATTTTAAAGTTGATGAACATACGTTGGATATTGATATTGCCGTCGAAAACGTAGAGGCTTGTCCTCGTTATTGTGGTGTTACCATTCGTCAAGTAAAAGTAGAAGAATCACCGGAGTGGCTGAAAAACAGATTAAAATCAATTGATTTAACTCCTATTAACAATATAGTAGATATAACTAATTTTGTACTACATGAATACGGTCAGCCTTTACACGCTTTTGATTACGATAAAATTACAGGAAAGAAAATCAGAGTAACCAATCTCGAAACCGATACTAAATTTGTAACGTTAGATGAAACAGAGCGAACGTTAAATGAAAATGATTTAATTATAGCCAACGAAAACGAAGGAATGTGTATCGCAGGAGTTTTTGGAGGAGCAAGCTCCGGCATAACCGAAAAAACACAAAATGTATTTTTAGAAAGTGCTTATTTCAATCCCGTGAGTATCCGTAAAACGGCAAAAAGACACGGACTAAACACTGATGCTTCTTTCCGCTTCGAGAGAGGAATAGACCCGAACATTACTATC